>DOTD01000086.1 GCA_003513005.1 Desulfotomaculum sp. | reverse complement strand
TTGAATGAACAAACGATAGCAAAGTATATACGCGAGCAAGATAAACACGATCAGATAATAGATAAAATTTCGACCAAAGAACTTGAGAGCCCTTTTAAGGGTCCTGCCAAGTAATCAGTGCACATGGCTTGAACGAAGTTTAAGCCAGCGTCATTTAGGCGCTGGCAAGTAATTAGCCCTTATAGGGCTCGTGCAAGCCGCCCCATTTTGGGGTGGTCTTGACTTTTTCGGGGAGAATTTGAGCCGGGCCGGCGAGAAGCAGTTAACCCGGTACAGGCGTGAAGAAGTTGGCTTCGTATTTCAATTTTTTAACTTGATACCGGATCTGACTGTAAGGGAAAATGTGGAACTGGCTGCTCATTTAGTGGCCAAACCCCTGTCGGTAAAAGAAATTCTCCAGGAAGTGGGCATGGCGGACAGGATGGATCATTTCCCTTCCCAACTCAGCGGGGGTGAGCAGCAGCGTGTTGCGATAGCACGCGCAGTAGTGAAAAACCCGCGCCTGCTTATTTGTGACGAACCGACAGGTTCCCTGGACTATTTAACCGGCAGGATGATCCTTGGCCTGCTTTCCAGGATAAACCGCGAACTTGGCAGCACGGTAATTATAGTAACACATAACGCGCCTATTGGCGCAATGGCCCATCGTGTGGCGCGCATGAGCAGCGGTCTGATTGTTGAGATTATCGAAAATACTGTCCCTGTTTCACCGGAGAGGATTGAGTGGTAGTGAATGTCCTGACAAAAAGGCTTTTCCGCAACTTCATAGTTTCACGAGGCCAGTTCCTGGCCATCACAGCCGTAATTATGGTCGGCGTGACTGTATATGTATCTATGATTTCCACATGCTACAATATGACGAAATCGGCCGATTGGTTTTACCATGACTATAACTTTGCTGATTACTATTTTCATATAGTCAAGGCGCCGCAGGGCATTCTGCGTCAGATTGAAGCTGTTCCCGGAGTAAATATGGCGACCGGGCGAATTCAAAAGGATGTTACTATCCTCATGGAAAACGGGGAGAGGGGAACCGCCCGGCTGACCAGTTTCCCTTTGCCGGTTGAAAATGCTGTTAACCGTCCTTATCTTTTAAGCGGCAGCCTCTTTAAAGAAGGAGCCCGGGAAAGCAGGGCGCAGGTTCTGCTGGATCCCAAGTACGCACAGGCCAACAACCTTTCCAAAGGCGGTACGGTTACTGTCATAGCCGAGGGCAGGGAAGTTCAGCTGGATGTGATCGGTACTGCGACAAGCCCGGAGTTTATCTATACCGTTAAGGATGCGGCAAGTTTTATGCCGGATTCAAAAGGTTTCGGGGTTTTTATGATAACAAACAGTCTGGCCGAGGATATTCTTGATTTATCCGGCCAGGTCAACCAGGTAATAATAAAACTGGCGCCGGGCGCCGATGAAAAGAAAGTTTCCGAATCAATTAAAGATATTCTGCAGCCGTATGGGCTTCTGGCCAGTTACCCGCGCAAAGACCAGTTCAGCGCTGCAATTCTGGATGGGGAACTGGGGCAGCTGCGGAATTCGGCAGTTTATTTCTCTTCTATCTTCCTCGGAATTGCAGCTTTGATAGAACTGGTGATGCTGGGGCGGATGGTCAAAATCCAGCGCCTGCAGATCGGAACGATGAAAGCCATCGGCTACAGCAGTTTTCAAATCATGCTGCATTATACCGAATATGCTCTGGCTATCGGTCTGCTGGGCTTGTTGCTGGGAATTTTTCCCGGTATATTTTTTTCGGCTTCACTGTCGAAACTCTACGCATCGTATTTTAATCTCCCTGTAACTGTTGGAGGGGTCAATCTTCAAGCTATTTTTTACAGTATCGTACTTACTTTGGGTGTCAGCGCAGCTGCCGGTTTGGCGGCCTCACGCGGCGTACTGGGAGTGCGTCCGGCCGAATCTATGCGCCCGGTGTCTCCCGGGAAGACCGGTAAGGTATTTCTGGAGAGATGGACTTCAGTCTGGGAGAGAATAGATCTGTCCTGGAAAATGTGCCTGCGATCGGTCAACCGCAACCGGTTTCGTACAGCCGTAACAGTACTCGGTGTTATGTTTGCGACAGGGCTGCTCGTGCTGTCGCTTTTCATAAACGATACATACAGTTACATGCTGGATACTCTTTTCAGCAGAGATCAGCTATATGATTATTTTGTGCGCTTTGATGCGCCTGTAAAAGAAACTGAACTGCTGGCCATTTCGCGGCTGGATGCTGTTACAAGAGCCGAACCTGTGTTGGAAGCGCCTGTGAAAATTAAATTCGGAAGCCTTTCCAGGGACGAGGTTATTATGGGAATGCTCCCGGATGCAGAACTAAAAAGAATTTGGGACAGTTCCGGAAGACCCCTTTTTGTCTCTGGGGAGGGCCTGCTGATCAGCGAGTCGACAGCTAGGAAACTTGGCGTTAAAAAGGGCGCCAGTGTGCAGGTGGAAACGCTTCTCGGCATGGGTCCTCTGCGCGTCGCCACTTTGAAAATTGCCGGCATAAACAGTCAGTTTATAGGGGGAGTAAGCTATACAACGCTTGAACAATTAAACGGCATTTTGCAGGAAAAAAATGCTGTTTCGGGAGCGATGCTGAAAGTTGCTCCCGGCAGATCGGCGGAGTTTGAAAAAAACCTGTCCGGTATGAACCGTATATCATCCATTATAAGCCGCAGCAAGGAGTTGGAAGGAATAAGGAGCAACCTTGGATATATGTTTACTTTTGTCTTTATTATGGTTGCTTTTGCTGTTATTCTCGGGTTTGCTATAGTGTACAATGCCTCAGTGATCAGTTTTGCCGAACGGAAAAGGGAGATGGGTTTCCTGCGTGTGTTAGGCTACAGAGTGAATGAAGTTTCAGGCCTTTTGCTGAAGGAAAACCTTTTACAGACGGTTTTTGGCGTGCTTGTCGGGTTGCCGTTCGGGCGCCTGATCTCCGGAGCATACATATATTCCGCGACGAGAGACGAGGTTTATTCGGCATATTCCATGCAAATTGTGATTTACCCCCTGACTTACATAATTTCGGCAGCTTCAGGGGTGCTTTTTATTGCAATTGCTTACTGGCTGGCAGTTAAAAATATAATCAGGCTCGATCTTGTGGAAGTTCTCAAAGCCAGGGACTGATTAAAACTACTAAATAATTGAGGAGGCGGCGGGATTGAATCGCAAAAAAATAATTTATGCGGGTATAACAATCCTGATAGCAGCGGGAATCGTCTGTGGATGGCTGCTTGGCAGCGTAAAAAATGTTGATACTGTGCAGGCAGTCAAGGGCAGCATTGTTAAGGAAATTATCGACACCGGTTACGTCCAGCCGGTGGACAGCAAAGATCTGTACGCTGCGCAAAACTCTACGATAGAACAGCTGCCTGTGGAAGCCGGCCAAAAAGTTGAAAAGGGGCAGATCCTTGTTGTGCTGGAGAACCTTGATCTGACAATCCAGATCCGCGACACCCGTTCTTTATTGTCCCAGACTTTGATAGACGCTGAGGGATCGAAAGCGGCGTTGGATAAAGCCTCCGCAGAGCTTGAAGATGCGAAAGAAAATTATGCCCGTATTCAGAACCTCTACGAAACAGGCGCCGCATCCCGTGTGGAATATGATAGAGCAGCCCTGCAGGTCCAAATAGATGAAAAAACCCTTCAAGAAGCCTCAACCGTACTTGAAGCAGGCCTTGCGCAGGCAGAGGGGCTTAAACAGTCTCTGGCCGTCCTTTCGGCAAAAGAGGAGCAGCTTACAGTTAAAAGTCCCCTGGAGGGTATCGTACTTGCCGTTCCTGTAAAACTGGGGCAGGTTGTTAACTCCGGAGTACTTCTGGTTACTGTAGCGGATTCAGAACAGCTTGAGATAAAAGCGGATATTTTAAGCGATGATCTGGGGCAGGTTGCCGTCGGTCAGAAAGTAACCGTTACAGCACCGGTACTTGACCGCCGGCTTACCGGCGCCGTGAAAAAAATTTATCCTCAGGCTGAAGAAAAAATATCCGCCCTCGGAGTTATTCAGCGAAGGGCGCCGGTCCTGATCACCGTTAAAGATCCCGCTAATTTAAAGCCCGGTTTCGAGGTTAAAGTGGCTATCCAGACGTTAAGCCGGACAGATGTGCTTATAGTGCCGCGTGAATCCGTAATCACCAGGGGCGACGGCCAAAAAGAAGTCGCAGTTGTTAATAATGGCCGGATAAGTTATCAACTGATTGAAACAGGAATTAACGATCAGGACAATATTGAGGTTGCCGGCGGCCTTAAAGAAGGTGATCTAGTAGTCCGGGACGGCAGCCTGGGCCTCAAGGAAAATACAAAAGTTAAATTTTAGCAGTAATATTTAATTAAGCCTTCCGGTAAACATTCAAGCCGATTTTAATATCCTCCTTGTCCGGTATGGATACGTTTCCTTCAGTCGAGCCGATAATGATACTTTTTCCGGAGGAGGACCTGCCAAATTCCTTTGAGATATCAACTGTTATTGTCAATATATTGCCGGTAAGCTTCATTTCGCAGTTCTTCATAAATAAATATTATCTCCTTATCAATCCTGAATAAAAATAAAAACCCTGTAACCGTTGGCGTTAAAGGATTTATCTGGTGGGCACGGCTGGTTTCGAACCAGCGGCCTCTTGAATGTGAGTCAAGCGCTCTCCCGCTGAGCTACGCGCCCAAAACAAATATATTATATTGTAGCATTTGTTCTGCCCGCTGACAAGGGTTAAAAACCCGAATAGGCAAGGTACAGCTCAAGCAGCGGTTTCCCCCAGAAAATACTGATCATAATTCCGGCAGCGTAATAAGGTCCGAACGGGATGGGGTCTTTTCTCTTTTTTACTTTTAGCGCCAACATGATCAGGCTGGCAATGCCTGCGATACAACAGGACAAAATCAGGGCGACTATGCTTTGAGGCCAGCCAAGAAACAACCCCGTTACACCGGCGAGCTTGATGTCGCCGCCCCCCATTCCTCCGTTACTGATCAGTGCTAAAGCCATTAAGGCGGCAAAAGGGACAAACATACCTAAAAGAACGGAAACAAGACTGTGTTCCCGGGTTAAAAGGCCCATGACTATTCCGCTTCCCAGCAGGGCAATCACCAATTTGTTGGGGATTATATAATGCTCCAGATCAATAAAAGAAATTGCTACTAAGAAACAGGCTAAAAGGAGGTATTTGAGCAGAAGCAAATTTAATCCCAGCGAACAGTACAGGGCTATAAACAAAAATCCGGTGAGAAGTTCCACAAGCGGGTAGCGCCAGTGTATCGGAGATTTGCAGTACCTGCACCTGCCTTTTAAAACGAGGTAGCTGAAAAGGGGCGCCAGATCCCGGGGCGCAAGATTATTGCCGCAATTGGGGCAATGGGAAGCAGGAAAGACGATTGACTCATTTCTTGGTATGCGGTAAATGCATACATTCAAAAAACTTCCTATGACTAGGCCTATAACAAAAAAAAGAATCGGCGTTATAAAATGCAACTTCAAGATCACCTGTTCGTGTTTGTTGTTTATAAGGGGAATTCATGCAAAATAGCTGGCACAAGGTTAGCACATTTTTAGATTGCAGGCAAGAATATTTAATCTATCTGTACACAAAAAACTTGATGTAAAGAATTTATCGCTTAAAAAAATTGGCTAATATAGTAAAATTATAGTTTACAAAAGGAATAATTCCCATTAAAATGAAATAAAAAATATTTCCTGTTAAAAAATAAAAAATGCCTCTGGGGAAGGTACTTCAGAAAATGATTACAGAACCCGAAGTAATAGAATAGGAAAAAGTTGCAGAAGAAGTAGTTGTTGATGAGGCGCCTGAGGTTTGATTTGCAGGTAATAACATTTGGTTTGGTAAACAAATCTGATGTCACTTATTTTCCGGTATGGAAGTGTATAAAGAGTGGCTTTAGCTGTAATAAGAAAAAGAAAATTATTGGGTGAAAAATTAATTGAGGAAGGCCTTATTACCGGGGAGCAGCTTGACGAGGCCTTACGCGTTCAAACCCGGACCGGTGAGTTATTGGGCCGCATCCTGATTGAATTGGGAATGATATCCGAGGATAGCCTTAACAAGATACTCGGAATACATAAGATTGAACCGAAAGACGAAATAAAAGCAAACCTGCTTAAAACTATTCCCGAGCAGCTAATCCGGAAATATAAAATGTTTCCCATTAGAAAAGAGGGAAAACACCTTGTTGTTGCAATGGCGGATCCTTTAAATATAATTGCCATAGATGACCTGAGACTGCTTACCGGGCTAGATATCAAATCAGTAAAAGCCAGCGAAAAAGAAATAAATTCCTATATTGATAAATATTTTGGGCTTCCTGAAGTGGAAAAGGTGCTTCAGGAATTGCTTACAGAACCCGAAATAATAGAGCAGGAAGAGATTATAGAAGAAGTAATTGTCGACGAGGCGCCTGTTATCCGTTTGGTTAATTCCCTGATTATGAAGGCAATCAACGAGGATGCAAGCGACATTCATATTGAGCCTTTCGAATTTTCCGTACGGGTGCGCAACCGTGTCGACGGCATACTCAGAGATGTAATGACCCTTCCCCGTAAGATGGTTCATGCGGTTGTTTCACGTATTAAGATAATGGGCAGTATGGACATTGCCGAGCGGAGAGTTCCCCAGGACGGCCGGATACCTCTAAGGATTGCCGGACGGGAACTGGACTTGAGAATATCAACCATGCCCACGGTTTTTGGTGAGAAAGTTGTTATTCGTATTTTGGACAAGGGGAATATAAAGAATTTTACTTTGGAAAATCTCGGTTTCGGACCTCAAAATATGAATTATTTTAGGAAGTTTTTTAAAAATGCTCACGGTATCATACTGGCGACAGGTCCAACCGGAAGCGGCAAGACAACTACCCTTTATACTGCGCTTAACTCTATTAATTCTATTGAAAGAAATATTGTAACTGTTGAAGATCCGGTGGAATACATGCTGGAAGGCATCAACCAGTCCCAGGTAAATATAAAAGCCGGAGCTACTTTTGGCAATTATTTAAGATCAATTCTCCGGCAGGATCCTGATGTAATTATGATCGGAGAGATTCGCGACTTTGAAACAGCTGAAATTGCCGTAAGGGCTGCCACCACGGGGCATCTTGTGCTGTCGACCATGCATACCAATGATGCTCCCGGAGCTATTACAAGGCTGATTGATATGGGAATTGAACCTTTCATGGTTGCCTCCTCTGTTATCGGGATCGTTGCCCAGCGCCTTGTCCGTAAAATTTGCCAGAACTGCCGTCAAGAATATACACCGGACAAAGCGGAAATAGCTTTTGCGGGTTTGGAACACGAAGACACCGTCTACCACGGCGCTGGTTGTGAAATATGCAATCATACCGGGTATAAAGGAAGAATCGCCATTCATGAAGTTTTGAGTGTGTCTCCTTCCCTTCAAAACCTTATTTTGCAGAAAACGTCCAATGATGAACTGCGGAAAGCTGCATTCATAGAAGGCATGATTTCTTTAAAAGAAGACGGGCTCCAAAAAGTTTTCGAGGGTGTTACAACCATAAAAGAGATTATCAGAGTGGCGTTCAGGGAGGAATAAATTTGAACATCGTTAAGATCCTGACGCAGGCCGCAAAAATAGGCGCTTCAGACGTTCATATAACCGCCGGCAAGCCGCCTGTATTCAGGCTGCATGGAACGCTTCATCCAGTAAATGACTCTAAAATCAAGGAAAAGCTTGATCTTTTAAAAGATGAGGAGATAAAGACGCTTGTACCGGAAGATACGGATCTTTTAGCCCGGCAGTTGATGGATGAGGAACAATATGACAAGTTTAAAACAAAGGGAGATTTTGATTTCTCATACTCGGTTCCAAATGTTACGAGGGTACGCGTGAATGTTTTTAAGCAGAGAAACAGCACTGCCCTGGTGATGCGGGTTCTGAATACGAAAATGCTTTCTTTTCAGGAATTGGGCCTGCCAAATATACTTAATTATCTGTCCAAGAGGCCAAATGGGTTAGTGCTGGTTACCGGGCCTACAGGCAGCGGAAAGTCAACCACACTGGCATCAATGATTGACTTGATCAATAAAGAAAAAAGGCTGCATATTATAACGCTTGAAGACCCGATAGAATATTTGCACCGACATAATCTCTGCATTGTCAACCAGCGCGAAATAGGACAGGATACAGAATCATTCGCTGTTGCACTAAGGTCTGCCCTGCGGGAGGATCCGGACGTAATCCTGGTAGGTGAAATGCGTGATTTGGAAACTATTTCAATCGCTATAACAGCTGCCGAGACCGGCCACCTTGTCCTGGCCACACTCCATACCTCAAGCGCTGCGGAAACAATCGACCGCATCATAGATGTTTTTCCCCCCGGTCAGCAGCAGCAGATCAGGGTTCAATTGGCCAATACCCTTGAAGGAATAGTCGCCCAGCAATTGGCGCCCAGGATGGACAGGCCCGGACGTGTGGCGATCTTGGAAATACTTGTAGCCAACCCTGCTATAAGAAACATGATCCGCGAAGGAAAGACCTTTCAGATATATTCCCAATTACAGACCGGCGGTAAATATGGGATGCAGACGTTGGACACATCTTTGCG
The DNA here is from genome assembly GCA_003513005.1 of Desulfotomaculum sp. Taxonomy (NCBI): domain Bacteria; kingdom Bacillati; phylum Bacillota; class Clostridia; order Eubacteriales; family Desulfotomaculaceae; genus Desulfotomaculum; species Desulfotomaculum sp. The sequence goes on along the minus strand of DOTD01000086.1, from coordinate 3,455 downwards.
GCTGCATTATCAAAATAAAATAATTTCCCGGGAAGAAGTCGTCAACCGGGCCCACGATCCCGAATCGATACTCAAAAGTGCAGGCGCTTAATATGTCTTTATCATTTAGCTACAAAGCCAGAAATTTATCGGGACGCATGATGGGCGGCAAAATCCAGGCTGATAGTTTAAAAACTGCAATGGACCTGCTGCGCCAAAAAAATTATTTCGTACTCGAAATAAAACCCATTCGTACGTTGGATTTTAATTTCGGAAAACTGTTAGGCATTAAAATAAAGATTAAAGAGTTGGCCGTTTTTTGCAGGCAATTTGCCACTATGAGTTCGGCCGGCATACCTTTGTTGCAGTGCCTGAATATACTTATCCGTCAAACTGAAGCCAAGAACCTGCGCGAAATCCTTCAGAATGTAGTCCTTGAAATTGAAAAGGGAAAAAGCTTAAGCGAAGCCTTTAAAGAATATAAAAACAATTTCCCCGATTTATTTATCAACATGCTTGCCGCGGGTGAAATAAGCGGCACCATCGATCAATCGTTGTCCCGCCTGGCCCTTCATTTTGAGAAAGATCACGAATTGAGGGAAAAGATAAGATCGGCGATGACCTATCCCCTTTTTGTTGGCGGAATGGCCTTTGTAGCGATGATTTTTTTGATTGTCTTCGTAGTTCCAATTTTTGTAGATATTTTCAATTCAGTTGGAGCGGCTCTTCCTCTGCCAACCCGGATTGTAATAGGAATCAGCTCAGCTGTCACACATTTCTGGTATCTGTTTGTTACTCTTCTCCCGGCTTCTTTCTTTGCCTTAAGGAGGTTCTGCGCTACTGAGAGAGGTAGAAGCATTGTTGACCACATGATGCTCAAAGTACCTATTTTAGGTCAGATGAACCACAAATTAATTGTGGCAAGATTTGCCAGAACCTTATCTACTCTTTTAAGAAGCGGAGTCCCTTTGATGCAGTCTCTGGAAACAATTGAAAGAATTATCGGCAACAGCATAGCTTCGAAAGAAATTAACGCTGCCAGGCAAAGTATCAAGGAGGGGGAGAAGATGGCTCCCGTAATGCTGAAGAGTAAGATTTTCCCCCCGATGGCCGTTAATATGATCTCCATCGGCGAGGAATCCGGCGCGCTGGACGAACTGCTTGAAAAGCTGGCTGTTTTTTACGAGCAGGATGTTGAATACATCATTGCCAGGTTTTCCAGCCTGATTGAACCCGTCATGATAGCCGTTGTAGGCGCAATGATAGCTTTCATTGCGATTTCTATATATCTACCCCTGTTCCAGATGTCCGGAGCCCTCGGGCAGCAAAACGGAATGTAGATTAGTAGGACCTCAAGGGAAAACATTTGGTTATTATTCATTTAACGAGAGGAGGTGATTTAAGGATGCTAAAAATCCTGCGTAAAGAAAAAGGATTTACGATGATTGAAATGATGGTGGTGTTGGTCATCATTGCGGTTCTTGTCGGCGCCGGCATCAAGTTTTACACCGGGTATATCGGGAAATCAAGGATAGACAAGGCCAAGGCGGATATTTCAACAATGCAGGCAGCGGTGGAGAGCTATTATGCGGAAAATGGCCAATATATTGGTGACACCAATGGAGGAGATCTTGCGACTATAGGGTTAAGTACAGATATGGTCGGTATACCTGGTACAACTGGCGCGACTGCGGGCAAAACATATGTGTATGACCAGGTAGATACTTCTAGTTACAAAATATATACAGTTGCAAGTTATGGCGGTCTCTATGTTGAAGGAACAGGGGCAAACGGCACATCTGAAAAAGCAGGAACAGTAACTTCTCCTTAATAGTTAGTTAATAAGAAAGGGCAGCCACAAAAGGCTGTCCTTTCTTTAAGGAATTAAGAGATGCTATATTTTATCAAGTTTATTTATACAACCTTTTTATTGCCGCCAGGTTTCTTAATTATTATTTTTGCCCTATTTTGTTTTTGGCTTTTCAGGCGTGACAGGAAGGCTGCAGTTATCCTTGCCGTGATAATTTTTATTTTTTACATCTTATCTACACCCTTTTTAAGCGATCCGTTAACCAGAAGTCTGGAATATAAATACCGCCCGCCGTTATCTATAAATGGCGATGTTATTGTTATGCTTGGGGGCGGCGCTACTTCAGATACTCCTGATCTTGACGGACAGGGCCATCTGTCGGGCCATGCCGCAAACCGCCTGATCACAACTGTAAGACTATACAGGATTACAGGCCTGCCGGTAATCATTTCCGGGGGAAAAGTGTATTCAAATACCGGCAACGAATCACTTATAGCAAAACGTCAGTTAATTGGCTTGGGAGTACCGGAGGAAAAAATAATTACCGAAGACAGAAGCCTCAATACTGAGCAGAATGCTTTATACATCAAACAAATAATGCAACAGTATAAATTTAAAAAGCCTGTCCTTGTAACTTCGGCGTCGCATATGCGCAGGGCTGTGTTAAACTTCGATAAAATAGGCGTTGATACGACGCCATATCCAACGGATTATAAGGCGAACTCCAATTTTGAATTTAGTGCGGGGATGCTTGTCCCGTCAGCTTCCGAAATATTGGATACCAGCATTATAATTAAAGAGTATTTGGGAATATGGGCTTTGCGGTTTTAAATAGACAAACTTTTATCTGTTTCATGGTATGAATTGGCAAGCGCTAATCCAAGAACAATCCAAAATACAGGCATGATCGCGACGATATCTATATTTACAAAACCTTGCACAAGGTAAGCCGCAATCATCGCAAAGATTAAAAAACCAGTTTCGTTGTATGTTTTTCTTAATAAAGAAAACAGAAAAGATAAATAGGAAAACAAAGCAAATACACCCATGGTAATGGCTATTTCCAAATAAATGTTATGTGCTTTATCTACAAGTTCATTTATCGGAGTCATTAGCTTTCCGTATATAAGCGAATCAGGGCCTATTCCAAATGCCCAAAAGTGTTTCAGTAGTTTTATTGTATGCTGCCAAATAAAAATCCTTTGATTGCCCGCCTGTCCTTCCAAACTTATCCCGCTTGATATCTCTCCTGAAAGAGAAGAAAACTTAAATAACATAATCTCTTTTCTAAATGGGACTAAAATTAAAATAATCATTATACAAACTAAATAGAAAAAAAAAAAACTATTTGTTTTCTTTGTTCCCTGTTTTTCCAAACGTGATAAACAATAATTAAAGAAATTGGCAAAAAAGCAAGCCATGCTCCTCTGCAAAGGCTAACTATCAATCCTGAGAATATGAGAAAGGAAGTAATAAGATAAAGGCATTTTTTAGGTTTTACATTGAGGACATTTGTCCGGCTAAAAATCTCTTAGTATCGCAGTATTCCTTGCTTCTTCGGGCATCCCCACCTTTCCTAATACAAATATGGCGTGTTGGGGACTTTCCGGTATAGGCGGGGGGGCAGGAGCCCGGAGGGGGCCCGGGACCCCCCCCATACCGGCGG
>DOTD01000085.1 GCA_003513005.1 Desulfotomaculum sp. | reverse complement strand
TAAACGGAGTTGTTGGATTACCGAAAGCAGCGACCACGGTGACATAAGGAAGCTGTTATGATATTGTCAAAGAACTATCAAGGGATCCATCGCTGTAGTATTAGAAAGGGTGTATTGGGGGAACTTCATTTGTTATAATTTTGGATATTCCAGAAAAGAGCTTTTCACTTACTTTGAACTTTTCTATCGAATTTGGAAGTGACTCTTCAAACTTCTTACGCAATAATTCCAGCAGAAACCATAAATTAGTCTGTATCTTAGCTTCTGCTATAAATAAATTGTCCAGTTAAGCTTCATCAGATTATGGCGATACGTATAATATCGGACGTTTTTAATAAATCCTCAAGTATAACTCAGCAAGATAAAAGGAGGCGCCTTCTGTGTCGTTACTAGATAAGGCAGTAGACTATATTGCTGGTGAGAAAAGAATGATCAGCAGTCCTATCTTCATTAAAGATTTTAATAAGCAAAACAAACAAATAATGGATTTAGAAACATTATCTAAGAAACTAAAAACCGGTTATAAGAAAGACTTGATAGAACGTGATATTACTTTTTTAAAAAAGGGGCTTGAAGGGGAAAATAACGTCTATTTTGAACTTAAAAATTCTTTTCTTCCAATATTGTGCTTACACGATATTAGATTGGAGTTTAATAATTATGTTGCGCAGTATGACTTTATTGTAATTTCAAATAAATTTATTTGTGTCTTGGAAACAAAAAAATTGAACGGAAATATTGTTATAGATTCTGATGGTAATTTTATTAGAGTTTTACATGACAAAGCCGGAAAAAATAAGCATGAGGGAATGTACAGCCCTATTACACAAAATGAGCGTCACCTGAGCATATTAAAAGAGGTTTTACTTAAAAACAATTTAATGAGTGAAGATCTTTATTTGTCCTTTGTTGTAATAGCTAATCCTAAAACTATAATTGAGAAAACAAACTGCCCGCCTGAAATTGAAAATAAGATAGTTAGACACGACCAAATCATTTCCAGTTTGAAATATTACCAAGAAAAAAGTTTTTACAATAAGTTAGAAAAATACCTATTTAACATTGCATACTGGCTCAAGAACAATGATACACCAATTGAAATTAACTATCATTCAAAATATAATCTTAAGGAAAATGATTTTATTCCCTCTCTGCCCAAGAACACAGAATATACTAAAGAAGATTCCGGTAATCCTTATCTAGTAAATAAAAAAAGCAAGCAACAGTTGCTTGTGGAATTAAAAAACTACAGATTAATTACATCAAGGAAAGAGAATCTTGCAGCATATCTTATATTCAGTAATGAGGAAATGGAAAGGTTGGCAGAAAAGTATCCAACATGCGAAAAAGAGCTGTTAGAAATTAAGGGGTTTGGCAAAGTAAAAGTTGAAAAGTATGGTAAAGATATATTGAAAATATTTACCGAATAACTATTTTGTCAGGAATCCTCGATCATAATCCTTAAAAACATGTTCTACGTTCCACAGTCCTGACCCCCTGACTGCACTATGCCTACACCTGTATCCCAGCCAATCCAGGGACGGTGGATCAATGCGCAGCATAGAGGCCATACTAAGCAGCGCTACCGCATTGCGCCGCAACAGTGTTGCGCTCTTGAAACTTTCGCAGGACATTCTTGCTCGCAGAATTATACTGCTTACTGGTCAGCGGCAAGCTTCAAGATCATCTCAATAGCCCATATGTAATCTGACGTCTCTTTGGCATCCGGACATTCTGAAAAAGAGCGCCCCAAAAACTCACGGGGATTATCGCCCCCACCAATCATAAAAGGTCCTTCCGGAAAGTACTGCTCTGCAACACCGGCAGCCCGGGCTACTCCTGTCAATACAGCAAGGATAAGTTTCTCCCCTGTTTCAGTATGCTTTGGAACCAGTTTAATCAGCGTTCGCCGATCCAGTTTATAACTGTCTGATCCTTTTTGTGGATCTTTTTTCACCCTGTCGGATTCAGGCCCGAAAACGGTATTGACAGCATTTTCTATAATATTCCGTATGCTCTCACGGACATCACTGCGAATGACCGGACTAAAAGTATCCCATATTTTAGTACGCAGGCCTGGCGTTTTGACATCGGCCTGCACAACAGGCGCAGCTTTCGGTAAAAAATATTCCCTCGCTTTGGAATAGGCTCCTGTTGGGCTGAGTACACAATCTAACTGATCATAAACAATAAGCCCAAAATGATCTTTTAGTTCATCCCATAAATTTTGCCCGTTAAAATCTAAAACAAGAGGCCTCGACTCCGGCTTGTGATATGGTTCAACCTGATAATTATCGGCCGACAGTGTAACAAACCAAAAATCATTTATCTCCAACATAAAATCGTCACAAAGTTTCAGGCCGAGCGATTTTAACAGCTTTCTCGGCTTTTTCGAGCCTTCTGTAGGATATTGCGCATAAGCAGCCCAGTTTTGCTCAGTTTCTTCGACTGGGTCACTTTTACTTCTATTTTTAAGGACACGTGCTAACCTGAATCTCAGGGTAAGTTGAGCGTTGATTCGGCTGTTAATCCCTTGTATATCTTTAGCTTTGCTTTCTTTTAAAGGCACCGCGCTGTCGTCATATTTCACTATTTTAGCCTCAAGAAAAACTACATGGCGGGTAAGTTTTTGTTTCTCTTTGCAATTGCAAATCATCACCAGGTCAGGATTGCCGAATTCCGAAAATGAAGGTTCAACAAGAAAAAATACTTCCTGCAGACTTTCTATCCAAGTTGGCGGCGCAGAGCCGCAAAAGCGGATGTTTTTCAAGAAAGTCTTTGTCAGGTCAAGATTACCATCAAGTTTCAGCACCAGTCCGTTAACCAATCCACGTTTACCATAAAATACAATTGAGTTAAACATCAAAAACCCTCCATTGTTAAATCCTAATCTTTAGCATAGCATAGTTTTACTGCCCTGGATGCCGCGACCGTTTTATAAGTTTAACAAACAGATATGACAAATACCTGTCAGTTCCCAGATCCTTTTTTCACTTTACAAGATTTAAACCAGGAGCGAACATATTTTCTATATGAGTGACAGATATATGGCCAGGGCATTATTTAGAATCTATTCAGGCGAACTAATTAAGGGGGGTTTTAAGAATGGAGGTTTTCATTGAGCAGCTCAAACCCGGTCAGGAAGTGAACGGTGCTTATGTGCTAAAAAGCAAGAAACTTCTGCCCCTGCGCAGCGGGACCGGCCACTACCTCGCAGTTGCGCTGGGAGATAAAACGGGTCAGATAGAAGGACGCGTCTGGGATTCAGTCTATGAGAGGCATTACAGCTGCCGGGTTGGGGATGTGGTCCGTGTACAAGGACAAGTTGAGGAATACAATGGTATAGTTCAAATTAATATATCATCTATGTCGGCTTGCCGGGACATTGAAGCAGATCCCTTTAAATTCATACCCTCGGGCAAGCTTAATCCGGAATCAGCCAGGGATAAGCTTTTTTCAATTATCGCCTCCCTGCATAACCAACACCTAAGAGAGCTGCTGACCCTGATCTTATCAGATGATATTTTTCTAAAGAAACTTCTCATGTCCCCTGCGGCTAAGCGCAACCACCAGGCCACTATCGGTGGTCTTATAGAGCATAGCCTGGGCATCGCCGGCGCTGCGGAGCAGTTAGGAGCCGCGATAAATTAATGTGATAGGGGTTGACAATTTGATGGCGTGGTTGTATCATAGCGTTGGGGTGATAGGTTACGGAGCCACGATGGAACCCGCCATTTTGGATCGGAGATCGTCTTTTCACAGAAAAGGATCTTGAATTGATCCGTTGGACGACAGAACGCTTTCCGGGCTTGAGCCGGATGGAACTGGCTTTGACTTTATGCTTTGAACCTGCCGTGGAAAGCGCCGGGCGGACAATTGCGCCTTCATGGGTGCTTGGAGGTGTT
>DOTD01000084.1 GCA_003513005.1 Desulfotomaculum sp. | reverse complement strand
CGTCTGCCACTTCCCTCCGGGCGCCAGCAAGTGGAACCAGATTGAGCCCCGGCTCTTCCCCCACATCACACAGAACTGGCGCGGCCGCCTGCTGGAGAGCCATGAGGTCATCGTCAACCTCATCGCCAACACCACAACCACTACGGGTCTAAAGGTTCAGGGCCAACTTGACACCAATCCGTACCCGGCCGGCATTAAGGTATCAGACACCGAACTGGCTGCTGTCCAACTGGAGCGCTCGGACTTTCATGGTGATTGGAATTATGTCATCCGGCCACATAGTTGAAAAAAGTTATTTTCTCGCGACTCCTTAGCGTCTGTTTACCCCAAAATTGACCGTGATTTATTGGTATCCGGCGCCATACTGCACGACATAGGCAAAATAGAGGAATACAACATAGGTACTGATATAGATTTTACCGATGAGGGCCGGCTGCTGGGTCATATTATCCTCGGTGTCCGGCTTTTAGAAAAATATATCAACAAGCGGCCTGACTTCCCGGAAGAACTGAGGATAAAACTGCTCCACATGGTCGTCAGCCACCACGGAAGATATGAGTGGCAGTCCCCCAAGAGACCCAAATTCCTTGAGGCAGCCATCCTGCACTATCTTGATCTGATCGACGCTGAGGTTGATATTTTCAGTTCGGCCGTTGAAAGCCGTGAAAACCCGGATGATCACTGGACCAGCTGGGTTAAAGGCCTGGAAAGGTACATATTTTGTAAATAAACGTCGCAAAAAGGAGGAAAATGTAAGGTTTAGGTCGTATCCACCTTTAAAGGCATTATATTCCACAGTCAGATAAGGGGGATACAAATTGGCCGGCCATGACACGACAAAGGCGCTCAGGATTGCCAAACTGCTGGACCTGCTGAATAATAGAAGCCCTTACGGGGGCATCTCCAGCAGAGAGATGGCAGAAGCCTTAGGAGTCAGCATCAGGAGTATTCACCGCTACCTGGATCACATTGAAAATGATTTAAATAAACCAATTATCAGGCCGGAAAAGGACACTTCCAAGAAAGAAGGCCTATACCGCTTGGATGTGGGCTATCTCCCTTCCATCAGCCCGGAAAAAGCGTTGGTTATACTCCTTAGCCTGCTTCAGCAAAAAGGCACCGCCCTGGCCGGCCATACCAACGAGCTCAAGGACGCATTAATCGGTACGCTATTTAAATATAAATACGATCCTAAAGCCCTACCAGTAGAGCAGCTGCAGGAAAGGATACATATAGTTGATGAGCAGCTGGCAGACCCGGACAAGGTAAGCGAAATATTTTTAAAGCTGGTACAGTCACTGCGTGACTGCTGCCGGGTAAAGCTATGGTATTACGTCGCTCACAGCAAGCAAAACACCCAGCGGGTTGTAGAACCTTACGGGCTGATTTGCAAGAGGCATAACTGGTACCTGGTCGCTTTCTGCCTCAATCGAAAAGCCATCCGCGTCTTCCGGATTGACCAGATTACGGATATCTTCCCCTATACATCTGAGCGCTTTGAATTCCCTGAAGATTTCTCTTTAAAGAAACATATGGGCCAGAGCTGGGGAATTATTAACGACGGGGAGATCTGCAAGGTTAGATTGAAATTCATCCCGGAAGTTGCCCACAGAGTAAAGCGGTTGATTTACCACCCGTCACAGGTAATAGAAGAAGAGCCCGCCGATGGTTCGGTAATCATGTCTTTTGAAATATGTGGCGTTGATGAGATGAAAACCTGGCTCGTGCAGTGGGGCGACACGGTTGAGGTCCTGGAACCCGGCTGGCTCAGGGAAGATATATGTGAAACGGCCAGGAAGATACTGGAGGTTTATAAATAATTTTCTTCAGTCTGAACATGCCTGTCCCTTGAAATACGGGCTCAGATTAATAAACAACTGTTTCAGTTGCTCCTCGTCTAAGCTGCTCTGAAGTACATATTCCAACAATTCCTCCTGCCGGGCCTGCCCCAGGCTAAGACGGTAGAGCGACAGTATTTTAATCAGCCGTTCATACTTTGCCTGATCCCTGCTCAGAGGATACATCGGCACAATACGCTCGATTTTGATCATCCTATCATGGTCCGGCAGGCACCAGAAAGGTACAAGATCAGAACACATGCCTTGCTTTTCCTCCTTGCTGGCTCTTTCAAACATCTCGCTCCAGATGTCTTTATCAAAACCTTGATCACCATATTTCTTTGCGATATTTTGCCGTATGGCAAGACACTTGTACCGGTTGATCCGTCCCTCACGCTGCTCCAAATCAATAGGATTGGACGGCAAATTCCAGTGCACAATCTTCCTGCAGTAGTAATGGAAATCCAGTCCCTCCTGTCCGATAGATGTGGTCGCCAGTACAAAGGGACGGAAGGGAGAATTAAACGCAAGACGCAGGCCCTCCTTACGCTGCAGGCCTTTGTCTTCACCTTTTGTGTCATAAAAACCGGCGGCATATCCTGAACGCATCTTTATAAAACGCAATTCACCTTTTTCGCTGCCGGTTCTATTCTTTTCACCTTTCATGATGCGGTCGCGGAACTTCCGGAATGTATCCACATTGTAACTTGCTGTGTGTGTTTTGAAGGAGGCGCACATTTTTTCACAAAGCGTTTTCGATCTTCTTTCCTGGGAAACATATGCCAACCCGTTATCGTCAGTGAGTATATGCGCATATTCGTCAAGCACTGCCTGTAAATTTCCATCAGTGCAATACTCCAGCACATTTTGCCAGTGTGGGTCTTTATGTTTGGCTTCATGTCGAGCTTTATGTTGAGCTTTAGAATCATGACATAGCTCGACTATGGCTGTAGATTCCTGTAAATTAAGCCGGTCGAGAAATATTTTAGCAAGGCGTACTGACAGCGCCGGGGAGTCCGGCAGTTCCGGTCCGAATAAACGCAGGGCGCATACCGCCGGCGAAGCCAAGGCCATCGTGATCAGCGTATCTACAAGGTCCCGCGGTTTCGGCCCCAGCATCAGATTATCCGCATTTTCAAGAGTACGCCGCAATGCGTTAAGATGCTTTTCCAGAACACCCTGTTCATCGTCTTCTTCTGCAGTCTCTGTCTCGCTGTTATTAAGGTTCCAAATTAAAGACGGTTGATTAAGCCAGGAACCAATCAGTTTTTCATTCTTATCAAAAAGCAACGGCGCTATATAATACCAGCTCTCGTCATAATCGTCTTTCTTTTTGCGTTCAAAAACAATTTTATCAAGCAGGTCTTCAATCTTCTCGCGCAGTTTAGATTCAATTTGCCTTCTGGTTAACCCCTGATTCAGCGCTTGAATCGGGTTATAGAGTTTTGCCAGAGTAACGCAGGGATACAGCAGAGTCATTAGTGACATGGACCCGGGTACACTTTTATTCATGTTGAGTTTAAGACGGGGTGAAGGAAACCGTGCTTTTTTTCCACGAGGGAAATAACTGCGGTTCTCTCGTTCGGGGTTGGGTGCTTTTTTGACCAGCTCACCTACTGTCAGCCGTTCAGCTTCATATGAAAGCATGGCCGCAACAGCCCTGGGCGCCATCTCCCAGGCAGAAAATACCAGGACCTTTGAAAAATCTCTTAAGCTGGAGAATACCCCGCCAGGCTCATAATACGGCTTGGAGGGAGGCAGCCAAAGCAGTCTCTCTGCGCCCTTTGGAAGGGCTTCTTCACTGATTCTCTTAAGTCTCGTATTTGTGTTGGGCAGCTTTTTATACTTGGAAATTAACTCCTCGTTTACCCACAGTTCCGGTTTGCGGACCAGTTTTAATTTACTGGGATTCTTCTTGAAATAAGTGTAAACCTTTTCTTTAATCTTATAATGCTCCATAAAGGAAAGGATATATGGGGCAGACTTTATATAATCAACCGGAACATGCTCGTTTAGACCCATATCCGAAAGCAGCTTATCGGCCCTTATGTAGGAAAGTATATCTTCTTCGGAAACGTCAAGTGTGCTTTTCGCAGTTTCTATATCGACGAACTTGCCGGCGCCTTCAACTGACAGGCGTTCTGTCCTGCAGACGCCCTGATAAAGAGCATCCTCGGCATTGTTTTTCCTGGCGGCCAGAATAGTTAAATCTGTTGTGCCAATTTCATTAAGCAATATCGAATAATCCCTCCACACCTGCCGGAATTCAGCTTTTTTCGAAGGGTCGCTTTCAAACAGGAAATCCGTCACCTGTATAAATTCACGGTAGTGCTCATCTGCTTGATTTTCATTTATTTCCTCCAGCGTTGAGTAAAGCTTATAGGGGGTTGCGGAAAGCAGCAGGATTTTTACTTTTTCATCGTCGCGCTTGGGCGCATTAAAAAAGCGTCGGGCCAACATCGCGGTTTCATTGTCCGCATCAGTCTTAATAAGCTCCGGAAACCGCTGAAATTCGTCCATAATAACCAGATCAGGATCCAACATTTCTACGCTTATTTCGGCCATCATTCGGCGAAGCTTGTGAATAACAGGATAGGCACCGCTTTGTCTGCGTCCGCTCAGGCGCATTTTGCTGCAAAAATCTGCTATCTCTGACAGCAGGCCATTATGCTTGGAAAAATAGTTATCCACTTTTCCTAAAACTTCTTTCAGGTAACGCCCGCCACTGGCCACGTCGCAATAGGCAACTTGATTCTCGTATTCATCTCTTTTCTTTTCCCAACTGCTGGTGGCAGTATCAACCAGCAGTATTTCTAATTCCTTTTTATAAGGAGTGACCGGTTGATAACGGTGCAATACAGCATAAATCAAGGCGCGTTCCCGCACACTGCCGCCGCCCCCGGTCATGTTAAAAGATGTGTTTGGAGTCAGCGGAATCAGCTGCATGTAGTTTTGTCTCTTTTTGTTTTCCAGCTCATCTTTAAAAATTTTTAGATGCTGCATAGACAGCCGGGTATCTGTGAGGCCCTCCACGCTGTCGGTCTCATTAATTTTGAGCTTGGAAAGATTCTGCGCGGCAATACTCTGATTTGAGCAGACGTAAACAACCTTGAATAAATCATCATGTAAAGTTTGCTGCTGATAAACAGCAGTTTTTGCAATCACACCCCTGGCGATCAGTGTTTTACCGAGGCCAACCTCATCTGCAACAAGCACACGGCTGCGACCGCTGGTAAAAAGAGATAGTATCCTTTCTACCGTTGCCCTCTGGAAATCCTTGAGACCGGAGAGGATTTGCTTTTCCTTCGTCGATAATTCAGTCACATCTTTTCCCCCTGTTTGTATTACAACTTGCATTATAGAAGGTAGTGTATAATTTGCCGAACTCAGGCGGCACAATTTCCTGATCATTCAACCGCTGGATAATCGCCTTGACCTCTTGCAATTTTTCGGGAGACCTTGCTGCGGCGCGCAGCATGTTTTCATAAAGTACCGGAATGTCAGAGCCGTGCAAATACCAGCCTTTAGCCGACGCCGCCTTTTGCTCAGCCTGCTCCAAGGCAGCGAGCAGATAATCATCGGAAAGTAAAAAAGCGATATAACGCAGAAAAGTGTTTCGGTCTTTGATGATACTCCTGAGCACCATACTGTCTCTTTCAGCCGGGATGCCTTCAGTGCGAATTTTAATGACACGCCGCAATTTGTCTTCGCCAATCCTGGCCTCTACAATATAAAACTCGCCCAGCTCCAATAGTGATAATCCGAATAAAAGAACTGTGCTCTCAACCTTTACGGGTTTACCGCCGCCAAGCGCTGCAATGGTCAAGTCTATGTCATTTGCGATAAACCGTTTGTCAAACTGAATTTCAAGATCATATTTGCCGTTATTCTCTTTGACCCGGGCATTTGTTTTTGATCGACAAAGCCGTTTAATAGCTTTTTGCATTCGTTCCTGTAAATCATCCTGATCAGGTATTACTTCAGGAACAGCGATAATCCGCTCAAAAGGATTATGCCTTTCATCGTATTCTTTATCGCTTCTGCAAAAAAGTTCATCGATGACCTGCGAGATCCGAAAGCCGCGTTTGTTATATTTCATTCGCAGCATAAACTCTACGTTGCCGTCCCATGCGCTCTTGGAGCAGTTGGCCGACCCGAGATAAATGTTGTGTTCGTTGTGCTTTGTTTTATTGAAATAGAGCTTGGCGTGTATATCCTGCTTTTGCAGGTCTGCAGGAGCGTTTTCTGATTCGCTGATTGCATCCTCGCCGTCAACTATTGTATCTTTGAGGCAGTAGCATTCAAAGCTGGCCAGTATTTCGTTGGTTAACTTGGTAATCTCGGACCTGCGGGTGATCAGGGTTTTATGTCCATTTTTTTGCGATAAACCGTCCAATTCCAGAACAGTATTTTTGCTGAGGAAGGGGGAAAATACCAGCAGTTCATTGTATTTTTCAAAAAGATCCGTGGAAGCCTTGTCATACTTCTCATCTATACCAAGTGGGAGAAAGGAAATATCAGTATAACGCTTGTCCTCCGTCTGAAAATGCACATGGGAAAGCTCATCGGCAATGCTGCCGATTATTTTTCTCTTCTTTTTATCACTGGCGATTTCCCGAAGATAATGTAGAAATTCTATTAGCGGACGGTTCTTAAGGGTTTTCTGACCACTCGCTTCTCCCTTTAGAACGACCGCTGCATCCCAGCTGCGGTCAAAAGTCAGGTTGCGGCTCAGCACAATAAAACGGTAAAATTCTTTCCCGCCGCCAGTATACTTGATCAGCCATACCTTCGGGTGAAAGGATTTCTCGTTTTTCAGGGCAACTTCAAAAATACTGCTCTCCAGTAAGGCAAACACCGGGTTTGCTTTATTTGGTACTTTAATCTGCCCGCCCTCGCAAAACAGTGCAAACTTGTCCGCGCTCTTGCGCAGAGCTTCCAATATGTATATAGGGTTTTCCGACAGCGTTTCGTCCATTTCTTCCCCGAGAAACAGGGCGAGCGGCACACCGATCAAAGCTTCCAGGTCAAGAGAATATGTAGTTCCAACAGCAAATTCACACTCATAGCCGACAGGGGGCGCCAGGATGCTTGCGTAATCAAGCCTGTCCTCGGCAGGTTTAAACATTTTTATCGCCTCCCAGTCCGTTATAGATATCCTCAATCATCCGGCGAAAATTACGGAAGCGGTATTGCAGCCTTCCGCCTCCCAGCCATAACCCATCCTGCCAGCTGAAATTTTCACTGTTCAGCTTCGCCCGTTCCTGGCCCTTCAACTCTATCTCGCGTTTGATTATGAGTTTATCCATAACAGCTGCATCCCCGGAAAGTACAGCTTTTTTCCATTTGTCGAAAAAGGGTACCAGTCTTGCACGATTGCGCCCGCTTAAAGAAAGGCGGTTGACAGCTTCGGATATATCATAATTCTGGATAAAGCCAGCAGTCACTGAATCATACCAGTTGTCCCATTCTTCATTTGCTTCTTTATTCTGTTCACCGGACAGGATTACATTGTAGCGGATATTCGCGCCGTAAATAAATCTGGCGAATCTCTGCGCCATTTCATAAATATTACGGATATCTTCAGGCAGTTCCAGGCAACTTCCGATATTCAAAATATCATCATATTCGACTACCCCATAGAGTTTATTACGCAGGATATGAGCAAGCAGGGAATCTTTCGAATGCTCCGATTTAATAATTCTTTCCCTTAAGAAAACTGCTTCCTCATTGGTAAGCTCGATGGAAACACTTTCACGCCAGTTTTCGGGCGGCAGCGGAACACGCCAAAAGCCGCTTGTGCTGCAGTACATACTGTCAGCGTCATCGGTACCCTCGCCTTTGTCAATATGTCCCGCAGCGGATAACAAGCTTTTTTCTCTTTTCATAGCGCAGACCGCCCGCAGATAGCCATTCAATGATATCCTTGAATAATTTTTAAAGATACCGTAGGTACAGATCCCGTTCCAGTATATGCTGGACGGCTTTCTCTGCAATTCTTCGCCGGCGCGTCCGCCGATAACGCCTTCAGCATTGTCCTTTTTAAGTATGGCAATCAGCGCTATTTCTTCTCTCGACAGCCTGTCAAGCAGCGCTTTGGGATTCAGGTTATTTTCCCGCTCCAATTCCATCATAATATAGGGAACAAGCAAAAAATACTTTGCTCTGGTCTGAATTGTAGATATGCCGGGAAACAGGAGATCGGCAAAGCCGTCCCGCACCACACCGATTCCAAGCTCATCCACTGCTTCTGAAGCAGAAAGCAGGCTTAAGACAGAAAGTATTTTGTTCCTGTCACGGCTGCCGTAATCAATCCAGCCTATTTGCAGTGATTGAGGCATTCGTACTCTCCTTCTTAAAGGTTAAGCAAATTTAGATCTTCACAACTAATCAAACCCCAACCCACCTGTCTACATGCGTGAAATACAGTCCCGCTTCATAAACCTTTTCTTTGGCTATCTCCTCCCAGAACTTCCTGTGTTTTAAACAATGAAAAACTACCATATAAAGCGGCAAATTTTTCACAAAGAATTGCCGGTGAAATTTCCAGCTGATAAAATAAAAAATCCTTCCCTTTGATTCCTGACAGAATCAAAAACAAAGGGAAAA
>DOTD01000083.1 GCA_003513005.1 Desulfotomaculum sp. | reverse complement strand
CCCATGCGATTAACGTTTTAAATGAAAAATAAATAAAACACTAATTACATAGTGGCGATAGTTCAATCGTCAATCCCTTGATTAACGCCAAATTGGTCTCTATAACGGAGAAGTTTTGGATTTTAAAATGCCAAAATCACCAATTTATCAACTTTTTCAAACAGAATATCTCTATTCAGAATATCTCTATTATAACAGATTTGTATCCACCATGCAATTAACGTTTTTAAATAAATTATCTTTATTTATCGCAATTTTCCTGAGCTATCTTATCTCAATTATATCCGGCTTTTCTTACGGCGGATTGATATTATTAATACCGTTTGTGCAAAGAATACCTCTAAAATGTGATAAACAATTCTGTAAAACAGGTCCAGAGAAATACGATGTTTAAAATAACAAAATGTCCGTTTCAATATTAGTTGTCGCCTGACTTATGGTGATGTCAGGCTGGGTTAAATGTTCTTCACTGGAGCGACCCGGCCTTTTTTCAATGACGGTCATGTGTTGTTTTAACTTATACTGAGTTCGCTGCTAAGTTTCCGGGATATTATACCCGGCCTGCCGTCACCGATTTTATTCCCGTTTATCTTCACCAGGGGCATAACGCCCATAAGTGAGTTGGTAAGAAAACATTCATCGGCTTCCCAGACTTCTTTTTCTGAAATAATACTTTCTTCAGCGGGAATACCCATGGCTATACATTTTTCCAGTAAAATATGCCGGATAATTCCTGGCAAAATTCCCTGCTCCGTGTTTGGAGTAATCACCCCGCCATCCTTGACTAAAAAAATATTGCTCGTCGAACCTTCCGCAAGATTGCCGGAAGTGTTAAAAAACAGAGCTTCATCCCAGCCTCTGTTTCGCGCGTATCTTTTGGCCAGCAGGTTTTCAAGATAGTTTATTGTTTTCAGCCTGACCAGAGGAGAATGTTCGTTTCTTTTAATATCTGCAAAGCCTGCGGTCAAGCCTTGCTTATAGTGATCGTGCGTATAGGCTAAAGGTTGCCGGCTGGAAATAATCAGGGTAGGCGCAGTTGAGGCTGCTGATATATCACTGCCGGCAGTGAGGGTCAGGCGGATTGAGCCAGTATTGATATTGTTCTTCTCGATAGTTTGTTCTGCAAACCAAATTAGTTCGCTGATTGAAAAAGGAACAGTGAGGCCTATTTTTCCGGCGGAGGAAAATAAACGGTCGAAGTGGCGCCAGATTAATGAAGGATAACCTTCTTTTACTAATATAGTTTCAAACAATCCGAATCCGTATAGCAAACCTTGATCTAAAGGGTTAATCGCCGGCTGATCAGAACCTAAGAAACTGCCGTTAACACAAACTATATTCATGAATTATTACAGCCTTTCATGGCCCGGCTTGCCGCCGAGTCCTAACGCTACCATCAGGGCCAGGGCTTTATCAAGTGTTTCCCGGTACTCTGCGAGAGGGTCGGAATCAGCTACGATTCCTCCTCCAGTTTGAAAATAAGCCTGCCCGTCTTTAATAATTATTGTTCTGATTGCAATATTCAGGTCCGCATTGCCGTTGAAGCTTAAGTATCCGATTGCGCCCGTATAGATTCCTCTTTTCACAGGTTCCAGTTCTTCAATAATCTCCATTGCCCTTATTTTTGGAGCACCGGTAATGGAACCTCCGGGAAAGGCAGCTCTTAAGAGGTCAACAACGTTCTTATCTTCCGGCAGTTTCCCGGTTATTATTGAGGACAGGTGAAATACTGTAGCGTATTCATCTAATCTGAACAACTCCTGCGGTTGTACCGAACCAATCTCGCATACCCGTCCCAAATCGTTCCGCTCCAGATCAATAATCATAACCAGCTCAGCCCTGTCTTTTTTACTGTTCCACAGTTCATCCCGCAAGCATTGGTCCATGCTTATGTCTTTACCGCGAGGGCGGGTGCCTTTAATAGGCCTTGTTTCCACCTGTCTGCCGGCAACTTTCAGAAAACGTTCCGGTGAGGCGCTGATTACCTGGATGCTGCCAAAATTCAAGTAGGCAGCCATAGGCGCCGGATTTATTGAACGCAGGCGGCGGTATAGCGTCCATGGTTCCATCGTCAAAGGAAGAGAGAAGCGCTGTGAAAGATTAACCTGGTACAGATCACCTTTTCTGATGTATTCTTTTGCTTTTTGTACATTTTTGCAATAGCTGTCCTTGTCAAAGTGGCATGACATTTTGTTTGCATCAGTATTACCTGGTTTATATGCGCCAAAAACAGTGTCCCACGTTAACCTTCTTCCGGAAGAAATCCCTTTCATCCTCTTTTCCGGACATTCATCCATCTGCGGCAAATACTTGATTGGAACATTACAGATATCACGCAAACGCTTCTCAGCATGTTTGTAGGCCCTATCGGGGTCTGTTTCAGGAAGCCCCGTAGAAATAATATATACTTCCTGTGTAAAATGATCCATCATGATGATTAAATCGTAAAAACCCAGGCACATGTCCGGTAAATTCAAATCATCATCTGCCAGTGAAGGTAACTTCTCTAATATCCGCCCCAGATCATAACTAAAAAAGCCAGCCGCCCCGCCGCAAAAAGGAAATTGTAAATTAGATTCTTCAATCCGGTAAGTGTTTAATAATTCCTTTAGTTTAGAAAAGGGATTTCCGGATAATGTTACACATTTTTGGTTGCTGATCAGCTGTATGCAGTGATTCTTGGAACGGAATATTAGAAACGGATCTGCGCCTAGAAACGAATATCTTCCTATTCCATCGATCATAAGACTGCTTTCTAAAAGAAAAGAGTTTGGTAAGCGAATTAAGTGTTCATACAAAGAAATAAAATCGGCCGCTAATTTACGCCTTTCTATTAGTGGAATATATATCATTATTTACCATTTCTCCTTTTAGGCCTAAAAATAAAAAAGACCAGCAATGCTGGTCCTCACTCCAATACTCCGAGTCGTCTCTTCAAACTCATCCTGACTGCAAACTATACTGTTCTCTTCTTTTTAATTTTACTTTTTAAGTATAGCAGAAAAAAAGATCAATGTCATATGTAATCCTGATTATGGGTATCCAGCCGGCTTTACGCCGGAGCTTAGCGCTTTAGGCTTAATTATAATATGACTTGGAGGTGAGAAGTCGGAATCGAACCGGACCCCCATTTATTTTATTAGAACAGGCCACGGGGCTGCAACCCGTGGAGGACACCAGTCCTGTTCTCCCCTTTTCTCTTCTCTACATCTTTCTCCGCAGCCTTCTCTTCATCTATGCCAGAGCGTAACGCTTCATGCCTTCATCGTACCTGACAAGCTTTTGCCTTGACGAACTGATCAAAAACCTTGACACCTCGGACGGGGTCAGGCCTAAGGCCCTGGAGATCTCCGGTGTTGCAAGAGGCTCTTTCTGCAGAAGGGCGACGATCTGGCCAATGGCCAATTTCTCTGCAATTGTCTCCTCAAACAACCTGTTGAACTCGTCACTGGCGAAAAACTTTTGATACTCTTCTTCCGTCCTTACAGGCACTCTCATCCTTTCCGTCTGTACCAGCCTGATGTAGGGAACAAGCTTTGCCGCAGCTTCAAGCCTGAACTTCAATACCTGTTCGCCTATTCCTTCACTTTGGCCGAGAGGCCCGAACTTTGCTATCTGCGCGCCGAAGTCGTTCATAATATTGGCGAAACGGATTCCTTCACCTGCGGATACCCATTCCAGTCTCAGCCTGTCGGGGTTTACCCCTATGTGCCCGAGTATTTTTTTACAGATAGAAACCATACCAAAAGCGTCATAATTACCGTTTGTAATATAATGGCAGTCGTTAAGGTGGCAGCCGCCGACGAAAACCCCGTCCTGTCCGGTTGATAAAGCCAGGAATATATGCGCCATGTCGACTCTGGCCGAGCACATCACCCTGATCAGCCTTATATAAGGAGGGTACTGAAAGCGGGAAACCCCGCAAAGGTCCGCTCCTCCGTAGCAGCACCAATTACATACAAAACCCAGTATCTTTGGTCTTGATCCCGAACCCATTCTTCCCCATCTCCTTGATTTTCTTTAATTCACTGCTCTGTCTATTTATTTCAAACCTCGGCTGCATTTTGTTGTGTGATATCTTTACCTGCAGCCGCCATAATTTGGCTGAAGAGTTCTTCGTCGGTATAGTGCTTGAGAGAAATAGCTCCTGTTGCGCACTTTGTGTTGCACAGGCCGTCTCCTTTACAAAGCACTGCATTGACCCTGGCTTTTCTGCCCTGCGGCGTCTCATAAAAATCTATTGCGCCATAAGTACAAGCCATAATGCACGCGCCACATGAAATGCACTTATCCTCATCCACCTCGCAGACAGATCCGGAAGCGGTGACTGTATCGTGTGAGAGCAGCGTTAAGGCCCGGCCGGCAGCTCCATAGGCCTGGCTGATCGATTCCGGGATGAGCTTGGGATAGTGAGCTAATCCGCAGAGGAAAACTCCTTCCGCCCCGAAGTCAACAGGTCTTAATTTGACATGGGCTTCCTGGAAGAATTCATCCGGGCTCAAAGTTACCTTGAATAATCCGGCTACTTCCTTCCTGCCTTCGGAAGGAACAACAGCGGCGGCTAGGGCAATCAAATCGGCGTCCAGTTCAAGCTTCTTCTCCAAAACATAATCTGTCACGGTAACTCTAAGAACGCTCTTGCCGCCCTCCCGGACAGCTTCCACCACGGGTTTGTCCTGGGGCTCATAGCGAATGAACCTTACATCTTTACCTGCCGCTTCTCTGTAATAGTCCTCTTTGAACCCATATGTTCTCATATCCCGGAAAAGGATGTATATATCCATGCCGGGGTTTATCTCTTTCAGTTTCAAGGCGTTCTTGACAGACTGACTGCAGCAGATCCTGCTGCAGTAATTCCTGTCTTCGTTTCTGCAGCCCACGCATTGGATCATTACCAGGCTTTCGGCGTTAACCACCCTTTCCTCTTTCCTGGCAACCTTTTCCTCCAGCTCAAGACTGGTCATAACCCTGTCATCTTCTCCATAAAGGTACTCGGTTGGTTTATATACGTCAGCGCCGATAGCGATGATAGTAGCTCCATGGTTAATCTCTGCCACACCTCTGGCTGACTTCACCCTGGTTACGAAATTACCCACATAGCCGCTGGCCTCGGTGATGGTCGCATTGGTATACACATGCAATAAGGGGTGTTGGTATACCTTTCTTATAAGATCACGCAAATAAGCCTGAACATCCAAACCTTCCAGTGTATAATGCAGTTTTCGCGCTATTCCTCCAAGTTCCGTATTCTTTTCCACCAGGTATACCTCATGCCCCTGGTTGGCTATGGAGAGAGCGCAGTTCATGCCGGCTATGCCTCCTCCGACCACTAAAGCCCTCTTGTCGACAGGCAGATCAAATTCCTGCAGGGCCTCCAGATGACAGGCCCTTGCTACCGCCATCCGGATTATATCCTGTGCTTTCCGCGTGGCTTCCTCTTTTTCTCTGGAGTGGACCCAGGAGCAATGCTCTCTGATATTCGCCATTTCATAGTAATACTGATTAATTCCCGCCTCCCGGAGTGTGTCCCGGAACAGCGGCTCGTGCGTCCTTGGAGTGCAGGCGGCGACAACTACCCGGTTGAGCCCTCTTTCCCGGATGTCTTTCGCCAGCATCGCGGCGGATTCACTGGAACAAATAAAGAGATTTTCTTCTGCGTGGACAACATTGGGCAATGTTAAGGCATATTCAACTGTTGAAGGAACATTTACTATCCTTCCGATATTGGCGCCGCAGTGACACACATAGACACCCACTTTGGGATCTTCCAGCAAAACATCCTTTTCCGGCGGATAGATTCTTTCTTTGGCGAGATTTCCCCGTCTGAAGTTGAGGAGTTCGCCGATCTGCGAACCGGCGCCGCTGGCGCTGAATACCGACTCGGGAATATCCAGAGGGCCCTGGAAGGCGCCGCTTATAAAAATTCCCGGGCGGGATGTTTCCATAGGATTAAAAGGATTTACTTTACAGAATCCATGGGACTCGAGTTCAATGCCAAACCTGTTTGCCAGGTCTTTGAAATTACGGGGAGGATTCAACCCGACTGATAATACAACCATATCGAATTCTTCCTCTTTTACTCCCTCGTCGGGTGTAGAATACCGTATGGTTACATTC
The DNA here is from genome assembly GCA_003513005.1 of Desulfotomaculum sp. Taxonomy (NCBI): domain Bacteria; kingdom Bacillati; phylum Bacillota; class Clostridia; order Eubacteriales; family Desulfotomaculaceae; genus Desulfotomaculum; species Desulfotomaculum sp. The sequence goes on along the minus strand of DOTD01000083.1, from coordinate 2,138 downwards.
TTGGTTACCGGGTCCTCTTTTACTATTGTTACATAGCTTCTGATAAACTGAATCCCGGGAAGATTTTCCGCCCTCTGGTAGAATCTTTCGAAATCTTTGCCATAGGAACGTACATCATTATGGAATATGTAACACCTGGCGTCAGTGTCGTGGTCTTTTGTCAGTATTACCTGTTTCTGAGTATATGTGCAGCATACAGCAGAGCAATAGCTGTTACCGCCGGGAAGAACCTGTCTGGAACCGACGCAGTGAACCCAGGCTATTTTATGGGGATGCTTATTGTCGGAAGAGCGCAATATCTCACCTTCGTAAGGTCCGGTGGCGCATAACAGCCTCTCGTAGTCCATACTTGTTACAACATTTTCAAACTCTCCGTACCTGTACTCCTCCCTCAATTTGGGATCAAACGGCTCGTAGCCGGGCGCCAGAATTACAGCGCCTACTTTTATTAATACCTTTTCCGGTTTCTGTTTTAAATCTATGGCGTCATTCTGGCAGACTCCCTGGCAAATAGAACATTTGCCTTCTTTGAGGTAAAGGCAGCTTTCATCTATATAAGGCTTAAGGGGAATAGCCTGGGCAAAGTATATATGAATTGCTTTATTATCTGATATTTCCTGATTAAATTTGTCAGGGTATTTTACCGGGCAGTACTCTACGCAGACAGTACAGCCCGTGCATTTGTCCTCTAATACATATCTGGGTTTTTTAAGCAGTGTCACTTTGAAGTCTCCCGGTTCCCCCTCCACACTGTCGACTTCAGTATAGGTTATAATTTCTATATTGGGATGCCTGTTGCATTCAACGAACTTGGGAGATTCGATACACATTGAGCAGTCGTTGCTGGGAAAGGTCTTATCAAGCTGGGCCATGTGACCGCCAATGGTCGGCGCTGAATCGACCAGGTAAACCTTAAAACCTACAGTGGCAAGATCGAGAGAGGCTTGTATACCGCTGATGCCTCCGCCTACAACCAGCACATCTCCGAAGTTGCTGTCCGGAAGGAGCTTGCGAAGCTGTTCAATCTGTTCTTTTTCCACTTTCTATCACCTCAAGATTTTATTGTGTCCGTAGTAACCAGGAACAAGAGAAACGGCGCTTACCTATTTTTTTTCTGCATAAAGAACCCCCTATACCATTTTTAATTCATTATTAAACTAAAAATGTTATTTTTCATTTTATCATTGAATACATTTATTATACCAATAGATTTATTAAATAGCTAATTATTGAAGCTATTAATTTTTCTTTATACAATTAGGATACGAGTGTCTGTCCAAAGTTCCACAGGTAAATGAAGTCCCCGGCCTCGCCTTCTGGCGAGAACAAGGGCTGATTAGCTTAACCGAAATGTATGATTATCTTTATACCACAACAAAAACCCCCGTATACCGAACAGTATATACTGTAATGTGAGAAACTAACCGGCTATACTCTTCCCTGCTGCGTGAGATACTACATGCTCTTCCTTGGGAAGAATGCCAAAGTTCTCAGCTATGAAGCAGTAGGCCAGGACCAAAAAGCTCCAGAAACCGAGAGTGATTGCCCATTCCCAGATGCTTGGGAAATAGCTTCCGCCTACGGCCTGAGCCATACCGGTAAAGTTAACATTGGCACGGTTAAAGACCACGCCGGCAACCACCAAAAACGATGCAACAGCAACTCCCTGCTGTGATTTTCTGATAGAAGGAATTGCGTACATTATAATCGGTATGATTATCCCGCCGATCATCTCGAGAAGGAACATATTACTTTCGAAAGAACCGTTTTACAAGCGCTGCACGGGCAATTGGCGCATATTTTTCCTTGTGTAAAACATGCACGATCAGCGCAGTGCTGAAGCCGTCGCCGGCTAATGCGATTCCGCAGAGCAAATCAAAGCCGATCCATAATCCCCACGGCCAGTCGTCATTTAAATTAGGAGCCGTAGCGGATTAAAGAGGATAGGGTTAACAAAGTGAAGGTGGGGTGGGAGAGAAGTTTTGGGGTGGTAGACCGTGGCGGCATGATGGGAGGCGCCGGTTTGGATTGGAGAGCGAATGTTCTCGGTTGGAGATTTAGATTTGATCCGGGAGACCGTGGAGCGCTTCTAGTCGTGGAGCCGGACGGAGGGGGCGTGGACACTCTGGGGGAAACTG
>DOTD01000082.1 GCA_003513005.1 Desulfotomaculum sp. | reverse complement strand
GGGGAACCGGGGGTTTCCGTGAACCTCGGGCGAGCCGCGCAAGGTTTATGTGAAGGGCCACATGCCTTAATAGGGCGCGTTGGGTTCTGTGGGGGGCGTGGACGGCCTTCTCACATTCAACAAAATTTGGAAGTGGGGTGAAGGTCGGGCGTCTGCTCGACAGTTATTTGTTGGAGAAAAAAATAGAGAGCCTGCTTGCAAAAAGACACACCAGTATTTTGGACAAAGAAGATTACTATATATCGGCAGTACTGCTCCCTCTTATTGAAATAAATAATGAGACTTGTCTTCTTTTCGAGGTTCGGGCGCAGGATCTGGATGTCCAACCCGGAGAGGTCTGCTTTCCCGGAGGAGGTGTGGAATTCAATGAGCTTGACAGGCCGCATGAAGCCGCTGTCCGGGAAACATCAGAGGAACTCGGGATCAGCCGGGAAGATATCAAGCTGCTTGGGGCGCTTGATACCCTGCCGACACCCATGGGTAAATTAATCTACCCCTTTGTCGGTAAAATGCTGACAACTGAAATTGCTCCGAACAGAGAAGAGGTTGATGAAATATTTACTGTGCCGCTTTCCTTCCTAATAACTAACTCTCCTATAAAAAGTTACACGGACGTTGCCACACAGTATTGTTCCGATTTTCCCTTCTGCAAAATACCGCCCACATATAAAAAGACCTGGCAGAAACGATGGTCTTTGCCCATCTATTACCTCGAATACGATAGATTCTTTATCTGGGGTATTACTGCAAAAATTCTCAATAATTTTCTTAAACTATGCAGGCCGGCTTTCCAACGCTAAGTTCCGAATGTCAAATATAAAAATGACAACCTCATCATAAAAAGGCTGTCTTCTTGACACCGGTCAATTTCCGGTGCTAAGATATTGATGCCATTTAAGAACGGTATATTGGAAGTGACAAGATGAACGAAAACTATGACGTTATTATTATCGGGGCCGGACCGGCAGGGATCTTTACTGCCCTTGAACTGGTTAAAAGCGGTCAAAACCTGAAAATACTAATCCTTGAAAAAGGTCAAAACATACAGAACAGGATCTGCCCGGCCAGGGAAAGAAATGATAACTGCTTTAACTGCAAACCGTGTTCTGTAATCTGCGGTTGGGGCGGCGCAGGGGCATTCAGTGACGGCAAACTGACCCTTTCAACCGAAATCGGCGGAAACCTGGAGCAATATATAAGTGAACGTGAATTATCCGAACTGATTAATTATATTGATAACATATATGTTGCATTTGGCGCCCCCAAGAACATTTTCGGGCTTGATCAAACCGACAAAATACAGGCGTTTCAGCACAACGCCGCAAAAGCAGAATTAAAGCTTATCCCTGTAGCTATCCGCCATATCGGAACAGGCCGCTGCCAGGACATTCTAAAAAACATGCAGGACTTCCTCCTGGAGCATGGCGTTATGATTCAGACCTGCTGCAGCGTTGAAAATATTATTGTTGAGAACAGCCAGGTAAAAGGTGTGCGTACCCATAACGGAGAAGTCTTTTCTGGGAAGTACGTCGTCATAGCCCCCGGACGCGAGGGGTCGGAATGGCTGAGTAAAGAAGCGCAGCGGTTGAAACTTAACACAGTAATCAACCCTGTGGACATTGGCGTACGTGTAGAAGTTCCTGCAACTGTAATGGACCCTTTGACAACTGTTTTTTACGAAGCTAAATTTATTTATTATTCAAGAACCTTTGATGATAAGGTGCGTACATTCTGTATGAACCCAAATGGCGAAGTTGTCCTGGAGAACACCGGCGGGGTTATAACAGTTAACGGCCATTCCCACGCTTACAGAAAAACTGATAATACAAATTTTGCCGTCCTTGTCAGCAAGACATTTACAGAACCCTTCAAGGAACCAACTGCATACGGGAAGTATATAGCAAGTTTGTCAAACCTTCTAAGTGGCGCCGTAATTGTACAAAGACTCGGTGATTTGCTAAAGGGTCAGCGCAGCACTCCTGAAAGATTGAAAAAAAGTCTGACTGTTCCCACCTTGCTGCAGGCCACTCCGGGGGATCTGAGCCTCGTTTTTCCATACCGGCACCTTGTCGCCATAATGGAAATGCTTCAGGCTATCAACCAGGTTGTTCCCGGTGTTTATTCCAGATACACGCTTTTATATGGAGTAGAAGTAAAATTTTATTCCTCGCGCCTGTCACTGACAAATACTTTAGAAACTCAAATAAGCAACCTGTTTGCGGCGGGTGATGGCGCCGGAGTAACCAGGGGCCTGGTCCAGGCATCTGTGGCCGGTGTGATAGCTGCCCGTGAAATTTTAAATAGACACTCGAAGTAGGTCGTCTAAAAACTAGGAGGTAAAGATACTTAATATGTCCGCTTTAATAGTAGTAGGGGCGCAATGGGGAGACGAGGGCAAGGGAAAAGTCACTGACTTTTTGGCAGCTAGGGCTGATGTGGTGGTCAGATACCAGGGCGGCAACAATGCAGGACATACTGTAGTTGCCAACGGCAGGGAACTAAAACTTCATCTGATCCCTTCTGGTATTCTTTATCCTGGAAAGCTATGTCTCATCGGCAACGGAGTAGTCATCGATCCGGGGGCTCTTATTGAAGAGATAAAACAACTTACCGGCCAGGGAATTAATACCGATTTCCTAAGGATCAGTCCAAGAGCCCACATTATCCTGCCCTACCACCGGCGGCAAGATCTATGTGAAGAAGAGCAAAAGGGCAGCCAAAGGATAGGAACGACCAGCCGCGGTATCGGGCCAACCTATGCTGATAAGGCTTCCCGTGCGGGAATCAGGGTTGTGGATCTGATTGATCCGGAGGAATTCCGGTTCTATCTTAAGTACGCGCTTGAAGGAAAAAACAGACTCCTAGACAATGTTTACGGGGCAGAAGGATTTGACTACGCTGAATTGCTGGAAGTATACAGCAAATATGCCGGAATTTTAAAACCATACGTAGCAGACGTATCTGTGATAATTAATACGGCGCTTGATGAGGGCAAAAAAATACTGTTCGAAGGGGCCCAGGGAACTCTTTTGGATCTTGATCATGGGACTTATCCCTTTGTAACATCTTCTCATCCTATAGCAGGCGCGGCCTGTACCGGAGCAGGTATCGGACCCACCAGGATAAACCGGGTCGTCGGGATAGCGAAAGCATATATAACTCGCGTTGGCGAAGGGCCATTCCCTACAGAGCTTATGGATGAAACGGGAGGAAAGATCAGGGGGTGTGGAAACGAATACGGAACAACTACGGGAAGGCCGCGCCGCTGCGGTTGGTATGACAGTGTGATAGCCCGTTATGCAGCTCGCATAAACGGACTTGACTACCTCGCTGTAACGAAGTTGGATGTGCTTTCCGGACTTAATACTGTTAAGATATGCGTTTCCTACCGCTACAAAGGAGAAACGCTGGAGGACTTCCCTGCCAGCCTGAAAGTTCTCTCGGAATGTGAGCCGGTATACGAAGAAATGCCGGGATGGCATGAAGATATAAGTAGCATAAGGAATTACGGGGATCTCCCTGCCGAAGCAAGGAGCTATCTGCAAAGGCTTGCTGAATTATCCGGTGTGCCTATAGCAATTATAGGAGTAGGTATGCACAGGGAACAAACCATTATCATTCATGATGTAATGACTGCTTGATAAGGAACGTCCATGTCTCCTTGCTTTGAAAGGTTTAGGAAACGGGTAAATTCCTTTACGAAGGCTAATTCAACGGCTCCGGTGGGACCGTTGCGCTGTTTTGCGATAATTATTTCTGTAATACCTTTTTTATCAGAATCGGATTTGTAGTATTCATCCCTGTAAATAAACATTACGATATCGGCATCCTGCTCAATGCTCCCGCTATCCCTTAGATCGGACATAATCGGTCTTTTATCCTGCCTCTGCTCAACCTGGCGGCTGAGCTGAGCCAAAGCGACTACCGGGACCTGGAGATCTTTTGCCAGGCTTTTCAGGGAACGAGAAATTTCTGAAATTTCCTGCTGCCTGTTTTCCACACGCAGGTTTGACTGCATCAATTGCAGGTAGTCAATAACTATCAGGCTCAATCCTTTTTCCAGCTGCAGGCGCTTGGCTTTAGCCCTCACCTGACGCACCGATAAAAGGGCTGAATCGTCGATATAAAGAGGAGCATTTGCTAGTTTAGATGCTGCTTCGGTCAGCTTTATCCAGTCACTCTCATTGAGTTGGCCGTTGCGGACTTTCTGCTGGTCAACTTTCGCTTCTGAGCACAACACTCTCTGGACTAACTGTTCTTTAGACATTTCCAGGCTGAATACAGCCACCGGAAGGCGCTGGCTGAGCGCAACATAGTGAGCAATCGTCAGTCCAAAACTCGTTTTTCCCATTGCCGGCCTGCCGGCTACGATTATTAAATCACCGGGCTGCAAACCGCAGCACAATTTGTCTATATCATAAAAGCCGCTTTCAACACCTAAAATTGCGCCTTTATTTTTGTACCTTTCTTCGATAAACTTTAAGACCTGCATAACGAGTTCTTTCATTGTTGTAAAGGCGGATGAGGCACGGCGGGAGGTTAACTCCAGAATCATTTTTTCGGACTGGTCAATTAGCTGTTCAACATTTTCCCCTTCATATCCCAGATTGGCGATCCTGGTCGCTATCTGGATCAGATTTCTTAAAAGCGCCTTTTCCTCAACAATATGAGCGTGATATTCAACATTCGCAGCAGTTGGGAGCATACTCGCAAGTGAGGCGATGTAGGTGGCGCCCCCGATACGATCCAGTACCCCGGTGTCGCGTAAATGATTAACCACTGTAATAAGATCTACCGGGTGGCCGTTTTCCTCCAAAAAGAGGATGGCTTCATAAATCTTCCGGTGGCTTTCCATGTAAAAGTCTTCCGCACGTAAAAAACGAGTTACTTTTGCAATGGAATTCCGGTCGATAAACAGAGCGCCAATTACAGACTGCTCGGCATCTATATTTTGAGGAAGAGATTTATCTTTCTCATCAGTCATGGATTCGGTTCCTTATAACCAAAACTACTCATGTTTTAACTGATAATATAGCAATCATTTCTTCAATCGCAGAGACAGGAACAATTTCAATATCAGTAAGATCCGGCGGCACGTCATGAAGGTTATCACTGGGAATAAATATTTTTTTAATGCCTGTCTGCCGGGCGCCGTAAATTTTTTCGGGTATACTGCCTACAGGTTTAATTTTACCCTGAATAGAAAGTTCCCCCGTAATAGCCATGTCCTGGGGCAGCGCTCTTTCCTCCAGGGCGCTGTAAATGGCCAGGAATATAGCCGCTCCCGCGGAGGGACCGTCAATATGTCCACCGCCCACCACATTTACATGAACATCGTAATCCGCAAGATCTTTTTCAGTTATTTTGCGTATTACAGAAGCGGCGTTAAATACAGAGTCCTTTGTCATGGAACCTGCGGTATCGTTAAAACGAATTGCCCCGCGGCCGGCTTTCCGGCTTGGAAAGACCACCGCTTCAATCTCCAGCAGAGAGCCTAAAAAACCCAATACGCCAAGCGCAAAAACTTTCCCTACTTCAAGGTTGCTGCTTGACTGACGAAGATCATAAGGTGTAAGCCGGCCTAATTTAACTACTTCGTAAGCGTCCTGCTCGGTAATCAGAATTTGAGAATTATTATTCTTTTCTCTGTAACAGGCGAGGCTATAGGCGTCGGCCAGTATGCCTACCGCTTTCCGACCGTCAATCGTATACCGGCTGATTACGCCGGAAACACTTTCCTCCAGCATCACATCCAGTTTCTTTGCGGCTTGAATGACAATACTTTTAATATCTCCCGGCGTCAGCGGTTCAAAAAAAACTTCCGCGCAGCGTGACCGTAAGGCAGGATTAATGTTGTCAGTTTCCTGAGTAGTCGCCCCGATTAAAAGAAAGTCGGCGGGCGCTCCTTCTTCAAAAACTTTTCGTACATACTGGGGTATGCTTTGATCATGAGGATCATAGTAGGATGATTCAAAATGAACCCTTTTATCTTCTAAAACTTTAAGAAGTTTATTCTGCAGCAGCGGGTCCATTTCACCAATCTCATCAATAAACAATACACCACCGTGGGCATCCGTGACGAGCCCGAATTTTGGCTCGGGTATCCCGCTGTCAGCCAGTTCCCTCCTTGCGCCCTGGTAGATTGGATCGTGTACGGAACCCAGGAGCGGATTTGTGACTTCTCTGGGATCCCACCTCAAAGTTGATCCGCTGATTTCTATAAAAGGCGCATCTTTTTCAAAGGGGCCAAGAGCTGAATTTCTCGCCACATCTAAAGCCAGCCGGGCAGCGGTTGTTTTGCCGACGCCCGGCGGACCGTAAAGGATTATATGCTGCGGAAAAGGTGAGGTCATTTTAGCAAGAAGCGACTTTAGAGCTCTTTCCTGACCGGCAATTTCTTCTATACTGGACGGGCGAAGCTTTTCTATAGCTGAACGGGCTAATTTCTTTTGTTCCATTTTCTCTAAAATGGCAAGCTTTTTTAAAGTATGCGCGTTTTCCGGATTCGTACTTTCCTTGAGCGCCTGGACCTTTATTTCATGCATGTAGTCATCATGGCGCTGCTGGAGCTTTTTGTTGATTTTTTTCTCAAGCTCCCCTTCAACGGTCCTTTTCGCAAGTATATCGGCGACTTCTTCTTCAATCTGCTCCAATATCTCTGGAATGTCTTCGAGAGAAGGTATTGTTTCAAAGGTCGGATCCTCGAAAACAAGCTTTTGCAGGGCAAGCGCCCTTTCTTCAAACTTATCCGATCGCATCAATTTAAGAGCGTTTAATTTGCCTGCCCGAAGAACAATTTTATCCGAACCGTACAGGTTGGCTACCAGACCGTAAAGCGCGTCGACCTGACGTTTCAATTGTTCTTCTCCGGTAAACTTGTGCCCGGATCCATTTTTGATCGCTTTAAATTTGGATAGGAGTGATTCCATGTCTTTTAAGCCTTTCGTATTTTTATTGGTCCGCCAGCACATTAACACTGAGGTTAACCTGTACGGAAGGATATAACTTGACCGGCAAGGAGTAAAAACCTAATTTTTTTATCGGTTCTTTAAGTATAATCTTTTTCTTGTCTATTTCTATACCGTAATCTTTTACCAGGGCATCAACTACGTCTTTGTTGCTTATGGAACCAAATAATTTTCCGCCTTCTCCGGCTTTGCTGTATACCCTGACCAATATTGATTCAAGCCTGACGGCTAAGTCCTTTGCGGCGCTTTCTTCACGCTGTTTCTTTCTTGCTGCGGCTTCCCGAAGCTCAGCCAATTGTTTTATTTTCCCTTCAGTTGCCTCCACGGCTAACTTTCTGGGCAGGAGGTAATTGCGCGCATGCCCTTCGGCTACCTGCACCAAATCACCTTTCCTGCCAAGGTTTTTCACATCCTCCAGTAAAACAACTTTCACTTAAGTTCCCTCCCCGTGTTGGCTTCTGCCGGACTCTGCAATATGCTTTAAGATAACCAAAATGCTTAACAGGGTTAAAACCGATGCTGAGAAAATAAAAATAATTATACTTTGCCCGGTTGATACATTATTTTTCAAAAGTATACCAAGCAATAAACCAAGCAAACCGATTTGCAGGATCATTATGAGATCAGGCAAACCCGCATGAGAAATAAAGTAATAGATCAAGCAGGCCGCCAGGAAAGCCATTGCGCCTGTCTTCAAGTCCCGGCGTTTAACGACAATGGCCAGTGGTAACGGCGCAAATACGCTGCTAATGCAGGAACCCTGGCAAGTAATTCAAAAACCGCAGCCAAGGCGCCTAAAGACAAACCCTTCAATAAAAATTCTGTTTTTTAAGCGGTGAACCAATTAATCACCTCTTTTTTTCAGTCAGGTGAGCATGTAGAAGGGATAAATCAGAGTACCATTTTTCAAGTTCGTGGTTTTCATGAATATTTTTCTGGAGTTTTGATTCCAGTGTCAAATCCAAACGTGAAAAACTAAGACCAAGACGCCGTCCAAGAACATAACAGGTAATGATTAAGCTGGCAAGCGCATCCAGCAAGTATTCTTCACTATCCTGAAGCATACCTTTAAACAGCGCGGCCGAAGAAGTAAGTAAATCTGCCTTAAGCCATTCAATAACCCTTATATTTCTAGCTATGCCTGTCTCCTGGTTAATTGGAATCAAAAACTGCCCCCCCCTCAAAAATAATTCCCTTTTAAAGCTTAAATTCGTCACCCCTGTATTTTTTCCTGCACTAATAATATTGGGCGCAATGCCAAATAAATTAAAAATAAATTAAAAAGGGGAACATCAAGCGTTTGATACCGCCTAACGTTCCCTTAATAAATCGTCTTGGACTGCTATTCTGCAGTAAAAGGCGCCAGCGCCATTACTCTGGCCCTTTTAATGGCAACCGTCAGAATTCTTTGATGCCAGGCGCAATTTCCCGAAACCCTGCGCGGCAATATTTTCCCGCGTTCGGTAACATATTTTTTTAAACGGGGTACATCCTTGTAATCTATAGAATTTATTTTATCCATGCAAAAGCTGCAGACACGCCTTTTTACTTTGCGGCCTTTTTCCCTTTTTACAACCAATTCTTTTTTTGCACCTCCAGGTAATTGTTTTTAAAAGTGATTGTTTTTAAAACGGTATATCTTTTTCGTTGTAAGATATTTCTTCACCAAGCGCGCCTTCCTGCAGTTGGGAATTAGCTGACGATGGACTATCCTTTGCCCGGTCAAGAAAACGCACATTATCTGCAATTACTTCCGCTGCCCTGCGGCGTATGCCTTGATTGTCGTCATATGAGCGAATCTGCAGCCGGCCTTCAACGGCAACCAACCGTCCTTTTCCTAAAAAGTTCGCGCAATTCTCGGCTTGTTTTTGCCATACTACCACATCGATAAAATCTGTTTCCCGCTCACCCTGCCTGTTGGTGAACGGTCTATCCACAGCTATAACCAAACGCGCGACCGCCACACCTCCAGGTGTATAGCGCAACTCGGGATCTCTGGCCAGTCTTCCAATTAAGATTATCTTATTTAGCATTTCCCAACCACCCTAATTCTTTCTGTATCCTACTCTTTGCCTACGAAGCTTCCCGTACAGTTATGTGGCGAATTACTTCATCGGTGATTTTAAACACACGATCCAGTTCTTTTACGACAGCCTGACCAGATTTAAACTGCAGTATGATGTACAGTCCTTCATGCAAATGCTTAATTTCATAAGCCAGGCGGCGCCTGCCCCATTTATCAAGCCTGGTGACTTCCCCACCGTTTTTTTCGATGAGAACTCTGAACTTTTCCATCATTTCAGTAATTTTTTCTTCGTCAAGATCAGGCCGAAGAATAAAAAGAGACTCGTAATTTACCGTTTTTAACACCTCCCTGTGGACTTAGCGGCCCTATCCATTTAAATTTTTAACTCTTTAACTGTGTTTGCCAGATAGAGCAGGGTGGAATGATTAAACTAAGCGATTATAACACATGCGCTATAAAAAGACAAGAAAAGAAATATCTTGGACGATATATTTACAAATACGATATAGAGAGGGAATAATTAAGGCATGTAGAAATATAACAAAAAGGAGGCTTTGTAATATGAACGAGGAAAAAGTAACATTCATTAATTCAAGGAATCTGAAATTGTCAGGTATATTCTATAATAGCCCGATAGATACCAAATCAGTTGTCATTACCTGCCATGGGCTTTCCGGAACCAAAAGCGGCGGCGGAAAAGCGATAGATATGGGCAAAGAACTTAATAGAAAAGGTTGGTCTGTTTTTTTATTCGACTTTACGGGACTTGGCGACAGCGAAGGCATTTTTGAGGAGATGACCCTTACCAGACAGATCGATGATTTGACTTGCGCCGTTGACTGGTGTGTTGGAAAAGGATTCAAACGTATAGTGACTCAAGGCCGCAGTTTTGGCGGTACTACTGCAATATGCCAGGCAGCCGCGGACAAAAGAGTTAAGGGTGTCTGTACATGGTCCGCTCCTGCGCAAATACAAAAGTTAATTCTCAGGGGTAAAAACTCTGCAGATGAAATAAAAGGTGATTACGTGATTCTTGGACAGAAACCGGACTTAATCTATCTAAAAAAAAGCTTTATCTATGACGTAGAAAAATATGACGTTACAGCTTTAAGTCCGATGATCTCGCCGCGCCCTTTTCTGGTTATTCAGGGGACCGCCGATCTTGTTGTTCCTCCTACCAACGCAACGACAATTTATAACTCCGCCGGTTGGCCGAAAGAATTAGTTTTCATAGAAGGAGCAAACCACGAATATAACGAGCATTACAAAAAAGTGTGGGAAGCCTTCTTCAATTGGCTGGCAAAAGAATTTCCCGGTTAAAACATTAACTTGTCCAGACTTTACTCGGCTTTTAAAACCACATCAACTTCGTTCCAATCTTCGACCCTGCCGTCAAGGCTAAATTTGACAGAAGAAGAACCGTAGTACCACAAGTTGTAAATTATACATGTAGGTGTTCCCATCGCAGATATGACATCATACATTGTTGAGCCTTTTCCGAAAGGCTCAGCTGACCCTTCTTTATTACCGAGACTGACTTGTAAAGCCAGGTTTGATTCATTCCACCCGGCCACTTTACCTTCACTGTCAAACCTTACGGAGGACAAACTGTAGTACCACGTTGTATCAGAAATTATTCCGGTTGGTGTACCCATAGCCGCAATGACATCCTTTTTATTTGAACCCAGACTAAAAGGCTGTGCCAGAAGGTCTTTTTCTCCAATGCTGGCTTTTAGATCCTGATCAACTTCATTCCAGCCGGCAACTTTACCATTATGGTCAAAAACTACTGTAGACAGTCCGTAAAACCATGTATTGTAACTTTTACTTTGCGGAACGCCCATAACCGCTTTTACTTCATCCTCATTTGAACCCAGAGAAAAACAGGCTTTTGCTGTCCAGGATTTTTCCCTGTCCGCCTTCCCTAAAGCACTCTCCAATTCAAAGAAGCTTTTTGAACTTTCGTTTGCTGAGCCGGAATTAATTAAACCGGCATTAGACAGTGACAGAGCAGGCGCCGATCCGGGATGGTTTCTCTCTAATACAATGCTCATTCCTTCTATTGCCCATCGTAAAACCACTACCATGATGAAAATAAAGAGGCAGACCAATCCCGCTAAAATAATTTTTTCACGGTAATCTTTTAGAGTTAATTCTTTTGCAAAGGAATTATTCTGGACTTCAGGAGGGTACTCAGTGTCCTTGATTTCAATATTTTCCACAGCCGGCTTGTAATGGTCTCTGTAAATTTCATCATAATAGTATCTTTTCTCAGAATCAGAAAGGTTTTCATATGCCTCGTTTATTCTTTTCATAATCTGATCATCCTTGTTTCCTGTGTCAGGATGATAGACTTTAGTAAGACGCCGGTATGACTTCTTTATATTTTCCCGGCTTGAGTCGGGGCTAACCTGCAGTATTTTATAGTAATCAATAAAATATTCCATTTAATGTCTCTGCCTTAAAATAGAATAGGGGGTCAGGCTTGAGTTTAAAAAGGGCATACTCAAACCGTTACATAGTCTCTTTTCTTATTATCGGCAAAAGGGGATTAAAAGTTAAGGTAGGGTTTTTAAGGAGCAGAGAGGATAAAAAAAGCAAGGGAATGTTTAATATCCGGTCCATAATATCCCTAAAAACCGGAGCGGCGGTTTGTCCGTCTTTTACTCCTTCCTTCACCAGGACTGTAACTACATACCTTGGCTGATCAACAGGAGCATAACCGCAAAACCAGGAATAAGCGCCCTTCCCTTCTGCTCCTAACTGTGCCGTCCCTGTCTTACCGGCGCTGCCGTAATTTTTAACATACGCTTCCCCGCCGATACCTTCCGTGGTTACCAGAGACAGCAGCTTTTTTAATTTTAAAGCCGTCTGTGGAGAAATTGCCCGGGAACCTTCACCAACAGGGTAAGAACTTTTAATGATCCCGTCGTTCGTCCGGAGTTCCCTGACCAATCTTGGCTGCATGTAGATACCGTCATTAACGATTGTGTTCATCATGGCTGAGATTTGAACCGGTGTCGCCAGCACGGGTCCCTGTCCAATGCTGCTGTTGGCAAGGTTATATGGAGATGCAATTAAATCCAGGTTCTGCAGTTTATCATAGGGGATGTCATAGCCAATTATTTTTTGATTATCAAGGCCAAAACTTCTTGCGCAGGCAATTAGCTTTTCTGCGCCTAATTTTTTGGCTGCTTCAACAAAGACAGGATTGCAGGACTGTGCAAAAGCATCCCTGAAAGATATTCTGCCATGTCCAAACTTGTTCCAACAAGGTATAGGTTTTTCTTCCGTACCGCGGCAATAAAAATAGTCATCCTCCGCAACGCAGCCGTCCTGTAAGGCGGCGCAGGCGGTAACAATTTTAAAAAGCGATCCCGGCGGAAAAAGCATTGTGCACTGGTCTAAAAATGCCTCCGGATTTCCATTTAAATATTCCTCAATCTTAAGCGGTTCAGGATTGTATTTTGGACGGCTTCCCATTGCCAGAAGGTCACCTGTTTTTACGTCCATCACAACAACAGCGCCGTTTTTTATGTGTTCATTCATAATTTTTTCAACAACCCGCTGGATGTTTGAGTCTATGGTTGTGACAAGGTTTACCCTGCCGCCGTCCACATGCTTGTAATCGACCTCAATACCGAGTCCCTTAAGAAATTTAGAACGGGCGTCCGTATAAATCCTGGCGTAACCGCCTGCGGCGCTGGCCATCAGTTCACTGTTGTAAATTAATTCAAGACCGGTCCTCCCTACCCAGTCGTCAATCCTGAAGCCGTCCTTGTTTTTTAGGCCAATCTCCTCCTTTGTCTGGATCTTGCCAAGATGGCCAACCACCTGAACCGCTAACGGTTCCGTTCCATAACGCCGGGTTACCGGCAAGACAAGTACACCCGGCGAGTTCATCTGCCGGACTGCTCTGGCTGTGGATGATGAAATCTGATAGGGAAGTACGCGTGGATTTTTACTTAAGGCAGGCAAAAGACTGCTGCGATTTACTTTTAAGATTGCGGCGAGTTCTTTTGATAATAAATCAGGATCTTCTATTAACAGAGGAAAAATAACCAACCTGTTGGAAACGGCCGGCTCATTAAGCGAAACCATGTTTCGATCCAGGATATCTCCGCGTGGAAAATCCTCTAAGGGAACTGTTTGTGTTTCACTCCTGATTGCTTTGGCCGTGTAACAATCTCCCTTTTCAACCTGGATAAAACACAAACGGAATAAAAGCAGAAGAAAAGGGATCATAAAAAGATAGAATAGCAATACCGCACGTTTTCCTGTTAAAAGACTCATTTCCTGTTCCTTTTCATTCCGTACTTTAAGTACAGAATGGCCAGAAAACATCCGGTAATATACATCAATGCTGGTATTTATTCATATTTGCTATGTGTTCCTGAAGGGTTTTCGCGAAGGCGTGAGTACCGTCCGATTTGGCGACGTAATAAAGGTAATCAGTTTTGACAGGGCTTACAACAGCCAAAAGTGACGCTTCCCCGGGTGAAGCAATAGGTCCGGGAGGAAGTCCGGTGTTCCTGTATGTGTTATAAGGGGAGTCAATTTCAAGGTCTTTATAATATACTTTTGTTCCCTGACGGCCAAGGGCAAATTCAATTGTTGCGTCTACCTGCAATGGCATTTTCCTGCTCAGGCGGTTTTTAATTACTCCTGCTATTATAGGACGCTCTTTTGATGATCTTGCTTCCTTTTCAACCATAGAAGCAATAGTTACAGCCTGATGAAGTGTAAATCCCGCTTTCTGCGCTTTTTGTTGATAATCCAAGGCCTGTATTTTTTCGGCAAAGCGATGGAGCAGCATGTCGATAATGTCATGTGCGGTTGCCCCCCTGCTGATAAAATAGGTATCAGGAAAAAGGTAGCCTTCCAGTTCGTTTTGTATATCCGGGTAATCAGTTAAAAAATCATAATCAAATGTTCCTGAATTAATTTCGCTATATAATGCTTCCCTGTTGATGATTTTTTCATTGCTTAAAAGTTCCGCAATCTGTTTAATATTATAACCTTCCGGAATGGTTACTCTATGGTACGCTTCTTTTCCGGTAACAAGCTGATTGATAATCTCAGGAGTTGACTGATTATACCCAAATAAATAGTCTCCTGCTTTAAGACGGCTGTCTAAACCTTTTAAACGTGTGTATAAAACGAAAGCATAAGAACTCCTAATAAGTTTGTTTTCAGACAGTGACTTAGCAATACTGGCGCTTGTAGCGTCTGAGGGAACAGTAACCTGAATATTTCCGGTTTTGCCGGAAGAGCCTACCGGTGATAATAAGTTTTTAGTTAATAAATAAAAAGATACTAATATTAGAAACGCTATAATTAAAGAACAAGAGGCCGATTTTTTATAATTTTGTTTTTTTCTGCGTAATTTTCTTCTTCTTTCATAAATACTAGCCACTGGTAATCTCCTCTTGCCCCGGGCTATTTTCTGCAGGAGGATTATTGCTGTCCGGAGACTGTTGCGGCAGATCCTCATTTACCGGCTGCGGCTGATAGATTTCAGTCAGATTTGTATCCGGCGGCAATATAACCGGAACTTCGTCTTCTTCTTTGATACCCACAGCGATTATTTTATTTACGGCACGATAAATGCTTTTTGGTAAAGGTTCTATCTTCCGGGCGCCTTTTTCCCAGCTTATCCGGCTGGCAACTACCTCGTATCCTTTGGATCCCTCCTGTTTGACAACCTGCTCACCTTTTTTCAGATTGGGATCATCTTTAAGAATCGTCTCCGGCTCATATACTTTAACAACTTTTGTACTTATGCTGACCGGTATTTTATAATCAGTGTTGCCGTATACTTTAAATGTCAGATAACCTCCGCTGACAAAGGACCTGATGTATATGAAGCTCTCCGTATTATTGCGAAACCTTAAGTCGGATAAGCCATATACGACAGTCGCATCACGCCCGATCGGGATATATTGGATGGGGAGTGAATGATTTGTGCGTTCAAGAATCTCAAGGTTGCTGAGTATTATGGCATTATAGAGAGTAGTGCTTACCTGGCAGACTCCTCCTCCGATGCCGTCAACAAATTCGCCATTAATAATCACTTTTGCATTTTTATACCCGGCTTCAGAGCTTCGGGGTCCGACAACCTTATTAAATGATACTTCCTGGCCGGGCGGCGCCAGCAGACCATCAAGAGCATTGGCGGCGACCCTTATATTATATGTCCGTCCCACATTGCCCGGGTCGAAGGAGGTTGTATGGTAAGCAAGAAGGCCTTTGAGTCCCATTGATTCAACCATTTCGGTCGTGCGTTTCGGTTTGATTGTGACCAGGTTTAAATCGAGTACCGGATTGCCGCTATTTTTAACAAGATAATCCACAAGCTGCTTGTAGGCATCCTCAGGATTCACACCTGTCCCGCTTCTGGCGGGAACAACTTCTACGCGGTCGCCTTTAATTACACGAAAGGCAGCATCCTGTGCAGGGCTGCCAATGGCTGAATTAAATGTCATTACCTTTTGCTCAAATTTATTCTTGTTTATTACCAGTCTCAAGGGAAGTTCGTATCCGGACTCTTTTATTAATATCCTCTGTTTCAGCCTGCTGAAAATAGTACCGGTCCTGCCCATATTAAGAGCGTCATCTGCGGTTGCCCGGATATCCAAACTTAAGTCTAAATCCCGCAGGGGAATATCCAACTGATGCCCTCTGCATTTGAGCGTTATAGATGTTGCAAGCATTTTATTCTGCAACTGCTCTAATACCTTTAAGCATTCCCCGTGGTTCAAGCCCTGGAGTTTATGATTGCGTACTTCAATTCCCGGAATAACTCTATCTGTTTTAGCAGAAACATAATTCGCTCCCAGACCACTTACTACGGTTATTATTACAAACAGTAGAATAACAGCGGGAAAACGATGCTTCATTATTTTCCTCTCCCGATAAAAAAAAGGACTGGATAAGCTTATGTTTTTTATTCAGCTTCATCAACAAGCTTTTCTTCCCAGGCGTCAGCTACTCTTTCCCACTCCTCGTCATCCTCAATAGTCACGAGGACGTCGCTGCCGGTATCGTCTTTGCTGAATTTTAAGATGATTACTTCGCCCTCGCTGTCTTCGTCAGCATTCTCTTCAACTGCCAGGAGGACGGCATATTGAGCATCCTCCATTTCTACAATGTCAATTACCTCATAATCTTCTTCCTCGCCATTTTCATCTATAAGAGTTATGACGCGTTCTTCTTCCGATTCACCATTTGTCATCTGGATCACTCCTTTTTTGTAAGCTTATTCTGAATGGCAGACATTTGTCAAGAAAATATACCAGTTATAGAACATTTTTAAGTAATCGGGAAATTATAACGGGAATCAAGATAATTTTGCAGTATGATTACCGCAGCCAGTTTATCAATGACCTTTTTACGCTTTGCCCTGCTGACGTTTGCAGAAAGCAGCATTTTTTCCGCTGCTACCGTAGTTAATCTCTCGTCCCAGGTTTCAATATGAATATTGAGGCTATTCCTTAGCTTCTCCACAAACTTAATTATTTTATTCCCTTGCTCACCCAAGGCGCCATTCATATTACGGGGCAAACCGACGACAATTAATTCAATATCATACTGCCTGGTTAGTTCCTTTATATTTTTAATATCCTCAAGTTCAGAACCGACGCGTATAACAGTTTTAATCCCCTGGGCTATACAGCCCAAAGGATCGCTTACTGCGACACCGATAGTCTTTTCACCTACATCCAAGCCCATAATGCGCAAAGAGTAATCCTCCATTAAACGACCCTGATGCACAAATCCGGACATACCGATCCGCAGTACCCGCACAGACGGCAGATTTCCTGATTGACAACCGGTCTATTCTCAACCAATTTGATTGCTCCGAGATCACACTTTTGAATACACTGCCCGCAGCCTGTACACCAACTTTCAATGAGCAGCCTGCGTTTTTGTCTGCTCACACGTTCACGCAGTTCTTTTCTTATTTCTCTGCCGGAAAAATAAGATACATTGAAATCCACTTCCCAAACGCTTGACATCCCCATTGCTATGGAGGCCAGTTGGGGTATTGAAATTACGAAATTCAGCGCTTGATCCACCTGGTCCAGAAGGTTTCCTCCACCCAGGGCCTTCATCCCGTACAGCCCTTTGCCGTACGATGCCGACTCTTGAATGGCAGCCAGCATTTCCTCCCGCGTTCCGTCTTTAATTCCTATACCCGAAATATTTATCAAAGGGTGAATAATTTCGAACTCCGGAATCAAAAAAGCGGCCTTGACCGCTTCAACCGAATGTGTGGATATGCCTATTGCCCTTACAAGCCCTTCGTTTTTGGCTTTTATAAGATATTCAACGGCCTCCCAGTGGCCTTTCATGGTTAAAATTGATTCCTGCTCATGCAATAAAAAAATATCAATATAATCCCGGTTGATTGAACGGAGAGCTTCCTCAAGACTGCTGCGCATGTCCTTAGCTGTATAGGCGTATGATTTTGTAGCTATGACGACCTTATTTTTTATACCCTCAATAGCTTTTCTGATATAAGGATAAGTTGCGTACAACTGAGCAGTGTCAATGAAGTTTACGCCTGATTCAAGCGCATGACGGATTACCCGGGCGCCCTGCTCAATTTCAAGGTTCGCCTGAAAAGGTCCTATCGTCAATGCGCCAAAGCATAATCTGGAAACCAGGATACCGGTGTTTCCTAAACTGCGATACTCCAAGACGGCAATCCTTTCACTATAGCTCCAGGTAATTCCTGACAAGTTCTTCCAGCAGTTCGTCCCTCTCCAGCTGGCGGATCAGGTTCCTGGCATTATTATAACCGGTAATATATGCCGGATCACCGGAAATCAGGTAACCCACAAGCTGATTTATAGGGTTATATCCTTTTTCTTTCAGTGATTCGCATACCTTGAACAGTATTTCCCTCGCCTTGTTTTTTTCGACTTTGGCCTTGTTAAACATTACTGTGTGCTCAGAAAAATTTTCGGCCATGTCTTTTACGCCTCCCCAATTAATTACCTTTATGCTTTTATGTTATATGCTTTTTATGTTATATTCAATTGCTTTGGAATAATTATAGAAACCCTCTCCAACGCTTCCTGAAGCCGCGCAGGATCTTTCCCGCCGGCCTGCGCCATTTCTGGTTTTCCCCCTCCTCCGCCGTCTATAATGGTGGCTAATTCCTTGACAAGCTTACCCGCATGCAAACCAAGGGGCAATAAATCCCTTGTTACGGCGGCAACCAGATTTACCCGGTTTCCCGAGTGGCTACCCAAAACAATTATACCTGATTGCAGCCTGTCGCGCAGCAGGTCGACCATAGAACGCAAATCGTCCACATCCCCTGCTTCAGTTTTGGCCGTTAAAAGTTTAATTCCGTTGAGCTCCTTGACATCTGCAAGCATTGCCTGAACCTGGTAATAAGCCAGACGTGCGCGCAGCTGCTCGTTTTGCTGCTCAAGTTCTTTTATTTCCGTAAGCACATTCTCAACTCTGTGCGCCAGTTCTCCCGGCGCCGACTTAAGAATGCCGCTGATCCCGTTTATCTGATCGTTTAAGGCAGTCATGTATTGAAGCGTTCCTTTTCCGGTGACGGCTTCCATACGCCTTAATCCGGCGCCGACACTGCTTTCGCCCAATAATTTGAATAACCCGATTTCGTTCGTATTTTTAACATGCGTGCCGCCGCACAGCTCAAGGCTGTATCCGCCGATATTTACCATCCGTACTTTGGCGCCGTATTTGGCGCCAAACAATGCCGTGGCCCCTAAAGAACTGGCTTCGTCAAAGGAAGTAACCGATGTTTCAACCTGCAGGCCCGATAAAATAGTTTCATTTACGATATTTTCAACCCGGGCCAGCTCGTCTTCAGACACCGAACGCGGATATGTAAAATCAAACCTGAGCCGTTCGGGCAGGACAAGCGAACCCGCCTGATTAACATTGTCTCCCAGCACAGTCCTTAAAGCTTTATGAAGCAGATGTGTGGCTGAATGGTTCCTGGCAGTATCCATTCGCCTGGCCTTATCTACATGGACACTTACAAGATCATTTTCTTTGATTACTCCTTCTTTTACTTTTCCGTAATGCACGTAGATGCCTTCTACGGGCTTTTGAACAGAAAATATTTCAATACTGCAGCCAGAGTTTGTAATTACGGCCTGATCATGAATCTGGCCGCCTGATTCCGCATAACATGGTGTCACATTCAGGACTAACTCTATTTCCTCGTCCTTAAAAGCTTCCTTTACGGGCCCTTTTTCTTTAGCAAGCGATAAAACACGGCTTTCAGAGTTTAATACCTCATATCCCACAAATCCGGTTTCCCCGAAACGCTCCCTGATTGTTTTGTAAAAAGCTTTATCCTCTGACAGATATTCCGTTTCCTGTCTGGACTTACGCGCTCGCTGGCGCTGTTCTTCAAGAGCTTTGTAAAAACTGTCTTCATCAATATCAATACCTGCTTCGGCAGCCACTTCTTTAGTAAGCTCAAACGGGAAACCGTAAGTGTCATAAAGGCGAAACGCATCTTCCCCGCCGATTGAATTTATGTTGGCCGCCCTGGCCTTGCGGATTAAACTTTCCAGCATGTCAAGACCCTGGACAAGGGTTTGCGCAAAGCGGGTTTCCTCCTGGAGAATTATTGAAAGTATGTTGTCCTTGTTTTTTGCAAGCTCAGGATATATATCGCTCATCTGGTTGATAATGATTTCCGATACCTGTGACAAAAAAGGCTTTTCAACGCCAAGGAGCCTTCCAAAGCGCATTGCTCTTCTGAGAAGCCGCCTGATCACATAACCCCGGCCCTCATTTGATGGGAAAGCCCCGTCAGCCACGGCAAAGGTAACCGCCCTGCTGTGATCGGCAATTACTTTTAAAGCCAAATCGGTTTTCCCGTCCGCTCCATACTTTTTGCCTACGATCGTCGCTACAAAATCAATTACTACACGGAACAGGTCTGTGTCAAAGTTTGTGAAAACGTTCTGGCTTACTGAAGCGACTCTTTCCAAACCCATCCCGGTATCGATTCCTTTTAAGGCTAAAGGTGAATAATTCCCTGCTTCATCACGGAAATATTGGATAAAGACCAGATTCCAAATCTCTAAAAAGCGGTCGCAATCGCACCCCACACCGCAGCTGCTTAAACCACAGCCCCGGTCCCTGCCCAAATCGATATATATTTCCGAACAGGGGCCGCATGGCCCGACTCCTATTTCCCAGAAGTTTGTATCCTTATCCATCCGGACGATTCTTTCTGCAGGAACTCCAACTTTTTGAGTCCATATCTGATAAGATTCATCGTCGTCAAGGTAAATGCTTACCCATAGACTGGAAAGGCCGAACTTTAAAACACCGGTTACAAATTCCCAGGCCCAGGGAATTGCTTCTTCCTTAAAATAATCCCCGAAAGAAAAATTACCCAGCATCTCAAAAAAAGTATGGTGCCTGGATGTTATGCCGACGGATTCAATATCAGGTGTGCGCAGGCATTTTTGACAGGTAGTAATCCGTCGGGCAACGGGAGCAGCGGCGCCTGTGAAATAAGGTTTAAACGGTACCATACCCGCGGCTGTCCAGAGAATGCTGGGATCGTTTGCAGGTATTAAAGATGCGCTCGGCAGTACAAGATGCCCGCGCTCTTCAAAGAATTTTAAAAATTTATTTCTGATCTCCTTCCCTGTCATCCATTAACCTCCAAACATGAAGCCGGCCCTTAAAGAGCAATTGCCGGCTTTCCTTCATTTCCTGATTTCTTTTTACTTAAAGTGCGTTTCTAGAGGCAATTATACAAAAAATACCGATTTTATGTCAAGAAAAAAGCCTTTCCGGCAATGAGCATGAACCGCACTTAAGACATTGGCCTTTGTTGATGAATTCTCATCCTTTAAGAGATCGATCCAAAATAAAACAGTATTACATTACCGTACCTGTTGGCAGCCATGTTGACCATGCCGGAATTAAAATAAACACTTGGGCTTTAAAAAATGAAAGCGTCGTTTTTGATTTTTAATACGGCGCTTTATTCTTATAACTTGGTTAAGAATTCTATCGTTTTCCCTTGACAGATCCTTTTTCACTAACTGCAGACGTGCTCAAAGAGTTGTTTAACGGAACTGTAATTACTGCAAGGACAACACCCAACGCCAGTGTGCCCAGCAAGGAAACCAACCCGTGATAATGGTACCAGAAGAGCATATAACCCGTGCATAAGACTACGGAGATAAGCATTGCCGGGAAGGCCACCTTCATATAACTGATGAAAGTAATCGGGAAACCTCTTTTTTCCGCCATCCCGACTACCACCACATTGGCCGAGGCGCCGATAATCGTCCCGTTGCCGCCCAGGCAGGCGCCCAGGGACAATGACCACCATAAAAAGTTAAGGTCGCCCGACATGCCCAGTTGGCCCATATCTTTAATCAGGGGTATCATAGTGGCAACGAACGGTATATTGTCTACAAAAGCCGAGGCAATTGCCGAAACCCACAGGATCAGCATACCGGCAGGAACCATCATTCCGTGTGTAACGTCAATCGTAAAGCGGGCAATGGCTTCAATGATTCCGACCTTCTCAATTCCACCTACAACCAAAAACAAACCGGCAAAAAAGAAAATTACCGGCCATTCAACAGCATGCAGGGCTTGTTCCGGGTCATGCCGGCTGGATAAAAGTAAAAGCAGGCTGGCGCCGCTTAAAGCAATAACCGATGATTCCAGGTGGATGTACTGGTGAATGACAAAACCTAAAATAGTCAAGCTCAGAACGACCAAACACTTTTTAAGCAAAGAAACATCTTTTAATTCTTCCTTTTCGTCCATCTTCATGATATCCTGCTGCAGTTCCGGCGTTGTTACTAGGTGTTTCCTGTAGATCAGGATAAGCAGTGTAATCGTAATTACATGGACTACTACTATTATTGGAGCCAAATTGAACACAAAATCCATAAATCCTAGTCCGGTCGAACTGCCAATCATAATATTCGGCGGGTCGCCAATCAGCGTGGCTGTACCACCTATATTGGAGGCAATAATCTCAGCCACCAGAATAGGAATGGGATTGACCTTCAACTGCCTGGCAATGGCGAAGGTTACCGGTACAATTAACAAGACCGTTGTTACATTGTCCAAAAGGGCGGAAGCTATAGCCGTAACTGTAGCCAAGGCCATCATTATCTTAACTGGATTTCCTTTTACCATCTTGGCCGCTCTCACGGCAAGATATTCAAAGACTCCCGTGTTGCGTGTAATACCTACAATGATCATCATTCCGATTAACAGGCCGATAGTGTTCCAGTCAATATACTCAATAGCGTCTTCAACAGTCAGAACGCCTGAAAGCATCAGTAAACCGGCGCCTATTAAAGCCGCAATTGTACGGTGGACTTTTTCAGAGACGATAACCGCATAGGTAAGCAGGAATATCGCCAGTGCGAAAAAATACATATTTTCACCTCTTTTTACCAAAGGTTTATTGAAGGCCACCGGTATCGCCAGTGGCCTTCAGCGCTTATCTTAAAACAAAATCTTTTTAATGCATCGCCGGAATTACCCAGATGGCGAGCAAGACGACAAAACATATGGCCAGCGACAGAAACACATAAGGTGCGCTCCAGCGTAAAAACTCTCCCAGCGGCACTTTCCGGCCGTCTTCCTTTTCAGCCATGGAAAGCGCAACATACAAAGCAGGCGCGCCCGCGATGGTCAGGTTGCTGCCCAGCGTTCCGGCAAAAAGCAAACCCCAGTAAAAAGGCCAGGCGCTTATCCCGGTGCTTTGAGCAAAATCCCTGATGATGTAGAGCATGGCCAGGATATAGGCGTCGTGTTCCACTACGCCGACAATCGGAGCTGTCACCCAGTACAGAAGACTTACCCCCCCGAGTAAAGAAGCCTTGAAGAACGGAGACAGCCAGTTAGCTACAATCTGGATAATGCCGACGTGCTCCAGCGCTCCAACCAAACAGAAAAGTGAAGAGTAGAAAAATATGGCGTCCCAGGAGATTTCGCCGAGTATTTCTTCAAAACTGGGAACATCAATATTCCAGGGGCCTTTTAATATTTCAATCAGCAAAACAAGAGTTACCGCTCCGGCAAAGGCTAAAAAGCCCAGGTGCAGGCCGGTAAACTGCCTGAAGGCCATCAATAAAACCGTGGCCAGGAACATGAAGCAGACTAAAAAGGCAAATTTCGGGTTCTTGATTGGGTTTTCCGCTCCCTCTTCACGGGTTACGTTAACCCTTCTGTTTTTGAAAAACTTTTTAAAAACGAAATAGAAAGTAGTTACAACAATTAGGTAAGTAATTGTAAGCATAATAAAGGATGAAGGTTTGCCATCCAGCCAAAGGAACCCGGAAAATTCAATACCGGAAACGCTGTGCAGCAGCTGCGGGGGCAGGTCTCCCAGCAAAAGGGCGGTGCCCATAAAGTTTGCGCACAGCCCGAGGAAAAGGATCGGGGCAAAAGAGGCGAACTTAAACCTCCGGCTTACCTGCATGAGTACCGGGGCAAACATCAGGATGATGACCACGTTGTCAATTAACATGGACACAAGGCCGGCAAGTGTGCCCAGGGCAACTACAAACAGGGCCAGGTTTCCCTTGGACATTTCCAGCATCTTCTCGGCCAGCCATTCGGGTACCCCAGTCTTGCCGAAATAGGTTGCAATCAGCCAGATGCTCAAAAGAATGATAATAACGTTCCAGTCCACCAGCCCGAAGGCAGTAACGTCACTTATTGACCCGCTTACCACAAGGGCGACCACGCCGATCACAGCCCCGACGACACTGCTGATTACCCGGCTGACAACCAAACCTATTGCAATTACAAAGATAATTAAAGTAACAGTTTGGACGTCTGTCAACAATTTTCCCTCCCTTTTTGACAAATATTATCAGAAAAGATTATTTAAAATTTTAACTCCTAAAAACCTCTCAGCCTTTGAAACGAACATAAACAATGTCTTTCATTTATTTCATATTAGGCGGCTGCGCTCATTTTTACCGAGTGCAGCCGCCCATTACTTTACAGTTAGCAAACCCACCCTTTTACAGGCGCCGGAGTATGAAAAGCAACCTTATCCGAAAGGGCAGCTTTAGTAGTTACTCTTCTTTTTCGGCCTTAAAAAACACGGGTAAAAGACGCGCCACCCAGCATAGTAAATAAAGAGTGATCATCGTCAGTCCCATTCCGAAAATCATCATTGAAAAGCCGTACTGCCACTTTGTAAGTTCCATATTAAAGGATCTCCTTTCCTGGCTGATTGATTAAATATATCCCATTGCTGCGAGGACGGCCAGCATAATGCTGGCTGCCAGAACCGAACCGATCTGTCCTCCAGTGTTAACACCCATCGCGTGCATAATCAGGTAGTTGTCTTCGTTCTCTTCCTGTCCTACCTTATGGGAAACACGTGCCGCCATCGGGAATGCGGAAATTCCGGCCGAGCCGATCAGCGGGTTGATCTTTTCCTTGCAGAACAGGTTCATCAGTTTAGCCAGGTAAACACCGGCTATGGTGTCGCCGCTGATGGCAACTGCTCCGAGGATAAAGATCATCAGTGTCTTGGTGGTCAGGAATATCTCACCGTTCATAGTCGCGCCGACGCTTAAACCAAGCAGCAGGGTAACGATGTTGCAGATTTCGTTTTGGGCGGCTTTGTTCAACCTGTCTACCACACCGCACTCACGAAGGAAGTTGCCCAGCATCAGTGTACCCATCAGCGGAGCGCCCATTGGAGCAATAAGAACAGTTATAATTGTAACGGCCACGGGGAAGATAGTTCTGACGGTCTGGGATATTGGTTTTTGTTCCGTATAGGACATCAGCATTGAGCGCTCTTTCTTTGTGGTGCAGAGCCTCATCAACGGAGGCTGGATTAAGGGAACCAGGGACATATACGAGTAAGCCGCTACTGAAATCGGGCCGAGTAATTGCGGCGCAAACTGGGTGGTTACGTAAATTGAAGTAGGACCGTCACAGGCGCCGATTACACCAACGCAGACGGCCTCCAGCCGGTCAAACCCGAGCGCAAGGGCCAGCAGCAGAGTAAGAAAGATTCCAAACTGACCCGCCCCGCCCAAAAGAAAAACCCTCGGGTTGGCAAGTAAGGGTGTAAAGTCGGTCATTGCTCCAATGCCTAAAAATATTAAACATGGAAAGACTTCATTTATTATTCCAGCGTTATAAAATTGCCTCAGCAAACCGTGGGGTTCCATCATTCCGGCCAAGGGCAAATTTGCCAGGATGCAGCCGAATCCGATGGGAACAAGCAGCAATGGCTCGAATTCGTGTTTGATGCCCAGCCAGAGCAACAGTATACCAATACAGATCATTACCGCATACTGCCAGGTCAGGCCGGTAAAACCAGACAGTATACCTTGAAAAATAGTCATTACAGCGTCACTTGTCAATAGAACCACCTCATATTTCTTGAGTATTATGAAGTACCCCTAATTTTTATATAGGGGTACTGCGGTAGATTACTGCAAGGCTATTATGTTTCTATTCTTTATCAACTAGTCGGCGTCGATTGTAAAGAGCTTGTCTCCCGCTTTTACATTCTGGCCTTCGCTGATGAAAACTTCCTTTATTGTTCCTGCTGACTTGGCAGGAATTTTATTTTCCATCTTCATAGCTTCGATAACGGCTACGGCGTCCTTCGCTCCAACTTTTTGTCCTGTGTTAACAAGGACTTTTTTCACTATCCCCGGCAGTGGCGCGGTAACTTTCTTTTCAGCCATTATTTCCTTCCCCTTTCTAAAATTAAACGTTTTTTTGTTTACTAACTATGCCAGAGTAATAAGCGTCGTATTGACTTTTACATTTTCCATTGGTGATACGTTAACTGTCTTGACAATTCCATCCTCGGGCGCAAACATCCGCACGTTCATTTTCATGGATTCCATCATAACGATGGCATCGTTTTTTTTGACGCGATCACCTGCCTTTACAAAAATTTCTAGAATTTTACCAGCAATTGGTGCATTTACTGGCTTACCCATTCAAACTTCCACCTTTGCTACAAAAAAACCTTCAAACTGGGAAAAAAACTCCCTAATAATTTATGACGCAATAATCATGCCAGACATTTAACTAGTATAGCCAGTACAATAGACTTAAATAATGACTGCAATTCTGCCCCACTGACTGCAGTTATGCAGTCAGCCAGAAGTCAATCAATTGCATAGCCTGTCGAAATGAGCAATATTTACAAAAGGTTTTAAATCACAAAAGTAGATTCTCAGCTGAGTAAAGCAATGGATCACTTGCCCATGCACAAAAAAGGAATTAAAATAATTGAGAATCTAAAAAACCGAAGAGGTATTATATATGCTAGTACGCAATTGGTACAATATATTTAATCTTTACTTTTAATAATCAGGACCGGACACTTAGCGTGCTGCAGAACGTAATTGGAAACGCTGCCCAGGCCCGTGAGCATCCTTTCCACAGATCCACGGTTAACTGAACCCATCACTATTAAATTAAACTCTTCCTTTTCAGCATAACGGACAATAGCTTTGCCCGGGCTCTCATCAAGGATTACCGAACTTACCGTGATGCCTTCTTGTTTAATCTTGTCTTCATATTCTTTCAGGATCTCTTCAAAATATTTGCGGCTGTCATTTTCCAGACCCTTAACCAAGTCTGAAGCAGCTACGGATGATACAAAACTGGGCATTTTTACTGAGGTCAGCAGGCAAATCTCTCCCTTGCTAAATTTAGCAATCTCAACTGCTTCCTCCACAGCTTTTTTAGCTTTCTCACCGTTGTCATAAGCGACAAGTATTTTCTTAAGCATAACTCACAGTCCCTTCAGAATAATTTTTAATTCAATTATTTAACGGCAATGGTATTCTAGAAATTTATATCATAAATATACTACCTTCAGCAAGCTTATAAAACAGGCAGAAATAGATAAATCAGCTGTTAATAAAACCATTATATGCCCAAAAGAACAATCCTACTATGCACAAAAAAAACTCCTTACGGATAAATAATTAGGACAGGGAAAAATTATTCCCTGTCCTTTTTCATAAATTACTTTTTTATACTTGGAAATTATTTCTCTTTCTACTAATAATGCTTATTTCGCAAAAATATTGAACTGATTCTTTAATTCTATTTAAAATATTTCTATTTAAAATATTTTACTCCACTTGTTAGTTTTTAATAATCAGGACATTACACTTGGCATGCTGCAGTACGTAATTGGAAACGCTGCCAAGACCCTCAAGCAGTCTTCCTATAGATCCACGGTTACCTGAACCCATCACTATTAAATCAAATTCTTCCTTTTCCGCATAACGGACAATTGCCTTCCCCGGACTCTCATCAAGGATTACTGAACTTGCTGAAATGCCTTCTTTTTTAATATTATCTTCATACTCTTTCAGAACTTCCGTAAAGAGTTTACGGCTGTCATTTTCTAATACCTTTAGCATGTCAGGACTCGCGGCTGATATAAAACTGGGCATTTTTACTGAGGTCAGCAGGCAAATCTCTCCCTTGCTATATTTAGCAATCTCAACTGCAGTTGTTATAGCTTTTTTAGATTTTTCAGCGTTGTCAAAAGCAACCAGTATTTTTTTGTACATAACCCCTGCCTCCTTTTTATAATTTTTTATTTATATATTCAAAATTATATAGCAGATTACCCTATTAGGCAACTAATAATTCTATAAATCAAAGAATAGGTGTGTTTGAATAGTAATTTATAACAGTATACCATAAAATGTTAAAACTATTTCTCTTATATACAGTCATTTACAGTACAATGGATTGTCTGATCCAAAACCCACCGGCCCCCTGTCTAAATAAATATTTCCTGGAGATAAAAAGATTATCAAGCATTCGTGGCGCCGCTTCAGCGGCATGGATGTCTACTACTATACTAAGAGTAATCAGAAATATGATAAGGAGGTGGCGATTAATATGACCACTAAATTTGTCAAAAAAATACAAAACATTGATCTGCCGCCTCATCAGCTAAGGGAATTAGGTTTATCTAGGGATTGGCAAAAGAAAGAAATATTCAGAACCACGTTCCTATAAACAAAAAAGAAGATTAATTCCCGCTCTCCTAAGCCTTTTTTCAAAAAGAAGTCTTGATGGAAAAAGAAAAGCGCCTCAAATCCTTGAGACGCTTGTTTTCTTGTGGAGGCGGCACCCGGACTTGAACCGGGGAATAACGGTTTTGCAGACCGTCGCCTTAGCCTCTTGGCTATGCCGCCATGACGCAAATGGAGCGGAAGACGGGATTCGAACCCGCGACCCTCGCCTTGGCAAGGCGATGCTCTACCGCTGAGCTACTTCCGCAATTCTTTATAAAGCTAATGAAAATACTTGCTGTATAGAACATTAGAATTCTGGCGCCACGGGACGGAATTGAACCGCCGACACGCGGATTTTCAGTCCGCTGCTCTACCAACTGAGCTACCGTGGCGTAAATGGCGGAGCTGACGGGATTTGAACCCGTGATCTCCGGCGTGACAGGCCGGCATGTTAAACCCCTACACTACAGCTCCACATAAATTACAGCAAAAGTTAGTATACAAAAATTCCTCGAAAAAGTCAAATTAAAATTTTAAATGATGATTAATTAATAAAAATAATCAATGAGATTCCACACTGTATACATACCATAAATAATTTGACAAACAAGCGCTTGATGATAAAATAGCATATATATAAACTGATCTTGCGTCTTATATAAGCGCAAGAGGAGGTTGATAATATGATCCCTGTAAATGTAAAAGGTGTTGCATACGACGCATCCGGCAATCCGATCATATTACTCACCGATCAGGAAGATAAAAAGGTTCTTCCTATATGGGTAGGCGCATTGGAAGCCCATGCTATCGCTGCAGCTCTTGAAAACATTACAATGTCCCGGCCCTTGACACATGATCTGCTTAAAAATATCTGTACAATATTAGGCGCAAAGATTTCACATATAGTGATTACGGATTTACATGAAAATACTTTTTATGCTGAAATACATATATGCACGAGTGACAAGGAAATGGTCATTGACGCACGGCCAAGTGACGCCATTGCTTTAGCGTTGCGTACTTCAGCGCCGGTTTTCGTCCTGCAAAAATTGAGCGAACACATGCTCCAAATAAAGGATATCTTAGAAGAAGAATTAGAAAACGAGTTGCTGCAAATAACAAATAATTTCCTCAAGGAAAATAAAAAAGCTATTCACTAAAGGTTAAAAAATGCTTAATGAAGCTTAATTGGAACAAGATGCAGGTTATGCTATAAGAGATAACTATAAGAAAAGGGAGGTGGAATATTTTAATGGCAACGCCGGTTAATCCAAAGCTAGTTGGTACGATTGTATCAATCGACGTTAAGGTAGGTGATCAGGTAAAAAAGAATGATGTGTTAGGTTCCATGGAGGCAATGAAGATGAATATAAAAATCTTTGCTCCAATTGAAGGAACAATTCAAGAAATTCATGTCAAACCAGGAGACCCCGTAAATCCCAAAATCGCCGTATTAACAATGGAATAAAACAATACCTGATTTTTTATAGGGCTTCACTTTTTTAGAGATTCCCGGCCCTCCGGAGCAGCACATTATAATTTTGACATTTTGACATTGCAGATTATCGCATATCAGTTACTGAAGAAAAATCCCTTTGAAAGTCCGTACTCTGCACAACTTAATCCTACTAGCTACTGACAACAGCTGCCTATATGCATAGCCTCCCCCGAGATATGCAAAAAACAACCCAAAAAAGCATTTATGGTGTGAATAATTCCCAAATTAATATTTGAAAGGCATAACCTTGCATTGAGGATAACCAGACAGGAAGGGGAAAATAAGTGGCTGAAGAACTTAAAAGACCGGTAAAAATTACCGACACAACACTGCGGGACGGGCATCAATCTCTGCTGGCAACCAGGATGAAGACCGAACACATGATACCTATTCTAGAAAAAATAGATAATATAGGTTATCATTCTCTGGAAATATGGGGCGGAGCAACATTTGACACTTGTCTGCGTTTCTGCAACGAAGATCCCTGGGAAAGGTTAAGAACGATTAGAAAACACTGTAAAAAAACAAAGTTGCAGATGCTTTTAAGAGGGCAAAATATTGTCGGTTATAAAAATTACCCTGATGATGTTTTAACCGAGTTTATTAAAAGAACCGTATATAATGGCTTAGATATCTTTCGCATTTTTGACGCCTTAAACGATGTCAGGAACCTGCGGAAAGCCATGGAGGCAGCAAGAAAAGAAGGGGCGCATGTCCAGGCGACAGCCAGCTATACAATTAGTCCCGTGCATGATATTAACTACTTTGTAAAGCTTGCTAAAACTCTGGAAGAAATGGGAGCCGATTCTATCTGTCTGAAAGACATGGCAGGTATTATATCCCCCGAAGCAGCTTACCAAATTATGAAAAGCTGGAAAGAAACTGTGAAAGTGCCTATTCAGCTTCATTGCCACTATACCAGCGGCATGGCTTCGATGGCCTATCTAAGGGCCTGCCAGGCGGGAGTCGATGTTATCGACTGCTCTATTTCAACGATGGCCTTACAAACATCTCAACCTGCAGTAGAGCCTATGGTTGTTACTCTTAAAGAAACACCATGGGATACGGGGCTGCAATTAGAACCCCTGGTGGAGATTGCCAAGTACTTCGATGAAGTGCGCAAAACACACTACGCCAATTTCGATCTTTCACCAAAGAGCGTAGACGTAAATGTGCTTCTGTACCAGATTCCCGGTGGTATGATGTCTAACTTCTTCTCCCAGTTAAAAGAACAGGACGCTCTTGACAGGCTTCCGGAAGTATTGGAGGAACTCCCTCATACAAGAGCAGATCTTGGTTACCCGCCGCTTGTGACTCCGACAAGCCAAATAGTGGGTATTCAGGCAGTGTTAAATGTTTTATTCGGACGCTGGGTATTTAATTCTGAGGAAATCATTAATTATGTACGCGGTCAATATGGCAAACCCCCGGCGCCAATTAATAAAGAAGCCAAAGAAATGATCATCGGCGATGAAGAACCAATAACCTGCAGACCCGCAGATCTGCTTCCGCCCGGCCTGGAAGAAGCCCGCAAACTGGCAGAACCGTACATGCGTCAGGAAGAAGATGTGCTTTCGGTGGCTATTTTTCCGGAAGTAGCGTTAGACTTTCTTAAGAAGCGCAATGAAAAATTAAACAAAGAATAGAAAAGCCAACAAAAAAACAGGTTCTCAAAAGACCTGTTTTTTATTATAAAAATATCCAATATCCAATATCCAATATCCAATATCCAATATGTTTAATTGCTTTAAATAGAGTAATCGTTTCTTTTAAGGCGATTCATCTTTCTGACAAGTGTAGACTGGTCTATTTTGAGCGCTTTAGCTGCTTTGTAGGTGCTTCCAAACTCCTGCAAGGCATTTTTAATGAGCTGTTTTTCAAGTTCAAAAAGCGCGGTTTTGATGGGCAGCACACCTTTAACTAAAACACCCGGCGAAGAATCGTTATGCTCAAAAAGGTAATCAGGCAAATCCGGCAAAGAAACCAGGGCGCCCGGAGAAGTTACGATTAACCTTTCCACCAGGTTCTCTAATTCACGCACGTTGCCAGGCCAGTTATATTCAAGGAAAACTTCAAATACTTCCGGCGCAAAATCCTTTTTAATATTGTAAGCCTTGCAAAACTTATCCCTAAACGCATATACCATCGGGATGATCTCTTGCTTCCGCTCCCTAAGAGGCCAAACATAAAGCGGGATTACGTTCAAACGGAAAAAAAGGTCTTCCCGGAATAGACCTTTTTGAACCAAGTCTTCAAGTTTACGGTTGGTAGCCGCTAAAATCCGGACATTTACAGAGCGGTGCTTTTTGCCCCCAACCGGCATGATTTCTTTTACCTCAATTACTCTTAACAATTTTACCTGAAACGGAAGAGGAAGTTCGCTTATTTCATCCAAAAACAGAGTCCCGTTGCTGGCCATTTCAATTAAACCAACCTTCCCTTCCCTGTTTGCTCCAGTAAAAGCCCCTCTTTCATAGCCAAAAAGTTCTGACTCCAGAAGATTTTCCGGAATAGCGCCGCAGTTTACAACTACAAATGGTTCCTTGGCCCGTTTGCTGTGCTTATGAATAGTTTTTGCTATAATTTCCTTGCCGGCGCCCGATTCTCCGGTAATGAGCACTGTGGAATCAACCTGCGCCAGCCTGAGAGCCATGGCCAATAAATCCTGCATCTTCGGAGAAGTAAGGATTATCCCTTCCTGGCTTAAAAGCCTCATTCTTAACTGTTTCAACTCGTCATAATACTTTTCGCTTAATCTTTGGCTTTGCTCCAACTGGCTGCGCAGATCATTCAGTTCCGTAAGGTCGCGAATATTGACAACAACGTGTGTTAGTTCACTGTCCTGATTCATAATCGGGTTGCCTGTAATCAATAACTGGTTTTTATCTTTATTGACCACTAAATTTACCGGCTGCCCTTTTTTCTTGACCGCCTCCACTATTGAACTTGAATACACGTTAGCATCAACAAGATTCTTAAAGTTTTTTCCTATGATGTTTTCACCGGGAAAACCTGTAATCCTTTCATGGGCATGGTTTGCCCTAATTATTTCTCCATCCGGTTTGGTGACCAGAATTCCGTCATAGGATGATTCTACAATACATTCGAGTTCTTTATACAGCTCCTTGACTGACTGCAGTTCTTCGGATATAAATTCTATTTCTGAAATATCCTGAAAGACGCCAACCGCGCCGACTAACTTGCCATTTTCCACTACCCTGCTGCGGTTGGTCAGATATATATGTTTTCCTTTAGAATAGTCCACATATATTTTGCACTGAGGCTGGAAGTGATCTTCCTTCAAAGCTTCCAGTAATTCTTGAGGAATTATAACCTCAGAAAGATGTTTGCCTAAAGCATAGCTTTTTTTCCGTCTTGTTATTTCTTCGGCGGCTTTATTAAAAAGCGTAATTATACCCTCAGTATTTATGGCAATAATTCCATTGTGAGCCGAGTCAAGGAGTGTTTCTATTTCCGCAAACATCCTGGTAGCCATTCCAAATAAAGCTGAACCGGCTTTTTCCTTGGATAGAATTCCAACAAATCTACCTTCTTCGTCAATAACAGGAAATATTTTCTGAGGCAGGGACCATGCTTCAACAAGGGGAGTATCTTCAGTAAGTGTAAGGAAATCCTTGTTCATGATCTGGTCTACTTTAAGAAAATCACCGAAAACAACTGGTTTAAAACCAAATAGTTCATCTTTGGTAACCAGCGTAATTATACCGCCCTTTTGATTAATAACAGGTAATCCGTCAACTTCCAACTGCCTGATCAAATTCCAAGCTTCATCAAGTGACTGTTCCGGAACAAGGCTGTTTTGTACTTTTGTCATTACGTCTTTTACGAACATTAAACCACCCTGTTTCTACGTTGATTAACTTGATTTTACTACAAAGTTGCGTACTCCTCAACCTGTTGCAAAAGTAAAATGTTTTTTACAGCCGGTAAACTGTATTTTCAATGTACAAAAAAGGGCTGTTCCAAAAAAGGCTTGACATAAACAAAAAGCTGTTATTAAATAATTGTAGTAACTAATTAAATAGCGCTCTTATCCAGAGAGGTGGAGGGACTGGCCCGATGAAACCCGGCAACCGCCTTAATTCAAAGGAATGGTGCCAATTCCTGCAGAGGAGAATTTCTTCTGACAGATAAGAGGGAGTTGAAAATACAAGCCTCTTCTATGTTGGAAGAGGCTTTATAATGTCTGGAATGAGCGCTGTAAATGGAGGAATAAGTATGAGCGCAGAAAAAACTTACGCCGGGATTAATGAAAAAATTAAGAACGGCAAAGCAGTGGTCATGACCGCCGAAGAACTTATCGCGTTTGTTGAAGAAAAAGGGTTTTCACGCGCAACGCAGGAAGTTGATGTTGTGACGACGGGAACTTTTAGCCCGATGTGTTCCTCGGGGGCATTTTTAAGCTTCGGGCATTCCGAACCGCGCATAAGAATGCAGCGTGTCTGGTTAAACGATATAGAGGCTTATGCAGGACTTGCGGCTGTGGATTCGTATATCGGCGCCACCCAGGTTCCTGAACATGATCCTTTAAACAGCAATTTCCCCGGAGAATTTAAATATGGCGGCGGACATCTGATTCAAGAACTGGTCGAACGCAAGCGCGTCAGGCTGAAGGCCTTTTCTTACGGCACCGACTGCTACCCCAGACAGGAAATAGAAACTTCCATTACCTTAGACGAGATCAACGAGGCAATACTGTTTAACCCGCGCAACGCCTACCAGAACTATAACTGTGCGGTCAACCTGAGTCCGCGTACGATTTACACATATATGGGCGTACTGAAACCTAACCTGGCCAATGCGCACTATTGCAGCGCGGGGCAGCTCAGCCCGCTGCTCAAGGACCCATATTTTAAGACAGTCGGAATCGGGACAAGAATCTTTTTAGGCGGAGGTGTGGGATATGTAGCCTGGAACGGCACACAGCACTTCCCCTCTATTCAAAAAGATTCAACCGGCCGTGAATTTGGACCAGCGGGAGGAACTTTAGCTCTGATCGGCGATTTAAAGCAGATGAATTCCCAATGGCTCAGGGGCGCCAGTTTCCTTGGTTACGGAGCAACTCTGGCTGTGGGAATCGGTCTGCCCATCCCCCTCCTTAACGAAGAGATAACGAAATTTGCCGCAGTAAAAGATAAAGATTTATACGCGCCAATTGTTGATTACAGCGACGCATACCCGAACAGAAAACCCGGCAACCTGGGCTTGGTCAGTTACGCCGAACTAAAATCAGGCCAAATTACTGTTAACGGCAAACAGGTCCCAACGGCTCCGTTATCAAGCTATCCCGGGGCCAGGAAAATAGCCGGCATACTTAAGCAGTGGATTTCTGACGGGACATTTTCAATTACCGAGCCAGTAAAACTTCTTCCTAATTTTAATGATCAAATAACAGCCAATGTGCTTAAGGGTTAATCTGAAAGGAGGGTCAATTAATGGCGCCTGAGAGAATTGTTTTGCGCTTTACTCCCGATACTACTGAAAAGCCGGTTATCTACCGTTTGGTCAAGGATTATGACTTGGTAATTAATATATTAAGAGCAAATATCAACCCGCAAAAGGAAGGGACTTTGGTTCTGGAACTGACCGGGGAAAAATATCAGCAGGGACTTGATTACCTGCTCCGGGAAGGAGTATCGGTCCAGCCTTTAATTGAAGGAATCACCCGGAATGAACAGCTTTGCACAATGTGCGGCGGCTGTACCGATATTTGCCCTACCAAGGCTTTGTATATAGAGCGGCCTGGTATGGAAGTGTTTTTCAACGATGATAAGTGCATCGTCTGTCAGCTCTGCGTAAAAGCATGTCCCATGCATGCCATGGAGGTCAGGTTTTAATTGCAATACCTTGAGCGTGCTTACCGTAAACTGCACAGGCAGGATGACCTCGCTCATTTCAACGTTGCCGTAAAAGAAACGGACCTGGATGTTGGTGTCCGCAGGGATCAGTACACTGCAGAACTGGTCGAGAAAACCCGGCAAATAATAAAACGATGCCGGGAACCACTTGAAAAGTATATCAAAGAGGATCCTGGATTTTTAACGGCTCTTACACCCTATGAACCGGCTCCGGATGCGCCGCAGATAGCTGTAGAAATGGCGGAAGCTGCCGGTCTTGCCGGAGTGGGACCCATGGCGTCGGTTGCGGGGGCAATAGCGCAAAGTGTGGGAAACTCCCTGACGAAATATTCGAGGGATGTTATTGTGGAAAACGGCGGGGATATTTATCTGAGGACAGGACGGATAAGGTATATAGGCATATTTGCCGGCAAGTCCGCGTTGGGTCAAAAACTGGCTCTTGAGATACGGCCGCAGCAAAGCCCCCTTGGAATCTGCACTTCTTCCGGTACGGTCGGACACTCTTTAAGCTTCGGTATCGCAGACGCCGTGATTATTCTTTCCAGATCAGCAGCTTTAGCGGATGCTGTAGCAACGGCATCCGCCAACCTGGTCCATAATAAGGATGATCTTGCTGCGGCGGTCGATTTTGCAATCGGCATAAATGGTGTTGACGGCGCTCTGGCAATCGTTGGCGATACGCTCGCATTCCGCGGTCATGTCAAGCTTGTGCCGCTTAAGCCATAGGTAAATCTCATTTCTATATACTCAAGCGATTTTTTTTGAAGATCAATACCAGGATACTTAACACGAGCAAACCGCCGGCGATAACCGGCAGCCAAATATGGGTTAGATGCGATATATATTTCCAATTATGGCCAAAAAAAATGCCTATACCCAGATTAAAAAGTGACCATATAGCCGCAAAGATTAAATTAAAGCCCGTAAATTTTAATATGCCAAGGCCGCTTATGCCCGCCAAATAAGGTGTAATGTTGCTGACAGTCGGTATGAAGCGGCCGAAAATAATAAAAGCGGCGGAGGACTGTTCCATCCAGCTTTGAGCGCTTTTCAAACGCTGAGGCGTAATCCGGAGGAGCTTTCCAAACCTGAACAGGAATGGTTCACCAATCTTTATGCCAATCAAATATGCGGCCACGGAACCTATATTGAAACCTAGAAATGTAACCAGAAAAAGCTGAAACAGGGGGAACCTGCCCTGTCCGGATAAGAAACCGGCCAGGATGACCATTATTCCGCCCGGGAAAAAGGGAATGCCCATTGACTCGATGACAACGCCCAGGAAAACCCCGCCCAATCCAAGAGCAACAATGTAATTCATTACCCATTCCGCCATTTTTAAAGCCTCCTGAACATTTAGAATGTCCAGGAGCATTAATTCCATTCCTGTCTATAGAGACATCAGGTTGACATTTAAGAAGCAACAGTTTAACATACTAAATAGAAAAATTTTTGTCCCAGTAGCTCAGCTGGATAGAGCAACGGACTTCTAATCCGTTGGCCGGGGGTTCGAATCCCTCCTGGGACGCCAGAAAATACAATAATGGCAAGGGTTCCGGGTTCGGAATTCCTTGCCATCTGAATTATGAAGGTATTTTTGCAACAAAACGGTTGGGCTTTCTTGCCGCCCTTGCGGGCGCGCATCTGATAATACTTCTGTGATAAACAGTAAATGAACCAATCTCACGACAAACTGAAATAAACGACATATTAGCGATGGAATACATTTATCCAGCTGTCTTCGAGCAAAACAGCGATGGCAGTTATACAATTACTTTTCCTGATTTACCCGGCTGTATCAGCGAAGGCAAATCTTTAAGCAACGCTATCGACATGGCGCAAAGCGCATTAACGCAATGGATTGAATACTTGTTAGAAGAAAAAATCAATATTCCCCATCCTAGCGATATAAAAACAATTAAAACTTTGTCAAATCAATTTACGAATCTTATTAGGACTGGAATACGTGATAACCATGCGGTACGCCGCACAGTCAGTATTCCGGGATGGTTAGATACAAAGGCTGCCGATGCTGGCGTCAGTTTATCTAAAGTTCTCCAGGAGGCATTAAAAGCCCGCTTCGAAATCGAAAAGCAGTCCTAACCGGGCTGCTTTCTTTAAACCAACAATTTAAAAATAATTAAAAATAAGTTATAATTCCTTAGAAAAAGTTATGAAAGGGAACGGGAGGAACCAAAATGCCTACTTACGAATATGTGTGCAAAAATTGCGGCTGTAAATTTGAGAGATTTCAGATGATGACTGATGAACCAATTAAAATTTGCCCCGAATGCGGAGGCGTTCCCACACGTTTAATCGGTAGCGGAATGGGCTTGATTTTTAAAGGACATGGATTTTATGCAACGGACTATAAAAAAGGCCCTTCTTCATATATGCCCTGCAGTGAGAAAGAACCTGATCCCGAATCACCGGCGCCGGATTGCAATACATGCAAGGAAAAGTCGGGCTGTGAATTTAACAATCAGGCATAAAACGTGCCCGCTTTATAATTAGGTTTCTATGAGCCGCTTAGGAATATTCACCGGCCATAACCCGGTGAATATTCCTGCTCAGAACGGCTTCTATTAAATCTATAATCTAATTTTCATCGGGCGATAGTCAAAATACCTTATTCACCTGTGCTATTGTTTTCAGTTTCTTCCTCTTCGGGTTCTTCTTCATCACCATTTTCCATCTCTTTATCCTCATTGCTAACAGAAGCAGTTAAAGAAGCAGTTAAATAGGAAAGTTTCTGATTAATTGTCCCGGCGCAGAATAAAACAGCGGCAATCCCGCCATAAACAGCTACTGGCTCAAATATCCCGGGCAGTAATTGACCTGGCAATAATTGTTTAACAACCCCAGCGGACGGATATCCCTGGGCTGCATAATGAGAGACGGTATTTTTAAATAATAAAATATTGTTCACTAAAAACGCAATTCCAATTAAAAGCACAAGAATAGCAGCAGCATAGATTATTTTTGTACTGGTAAGCAGTTTGTTATTTCCCGGTTCCATAGATTTTTATCCCCTTCTGCCATAAACTGGCTAATAATTTATCTAAGAGTGATTGTATCACTAATCACAAAGAAAAATACTTAAATTTTACTAAAAAAAAGAAAAATAATTCAAACTCAAGTTTTACAACAATGTCAATATATGTAATGTTGATTGACAACAAAATGATTCCATATAATATGTATATTATAATAGAATAAAAAAAACAGACGTCCTTTCCTCATATTAAATCTTTATAATAATACTATGCTTCAATCCAAAATGAAGGAGAATATTATGTTCAATATTTCAGGTAATGTTGTTGTAAAAGAAGATGGCTCTAAATTTGCTGTTGTGCCCGTAAAGTACCAAATAGTTAAAAACAAAATCGAGGCTGAAAAAGTCCAGGAAAAGTCCAGTTTAGAATATCCCGGTATGCCTATAATATTAATGGCCATGGGCATAGACGGAATACCAGCATACTATGGACAGGAAGACATTATAGATTACCTGAATAATAACCCCACCCGTTTACCATGGAAACTGTTTAAAGTTAAATAAATTTTACATTCCCCAACCCTGAATTTAGACAAAAACATATTAATCAACACACAGCCGAAAGGTTTAATCATCCAGCTGTGCGTTGATTGGTAATATTTACGGAATTCAATCAGCGTTTTCTTATCTTACCGGGTGTCTCAATCAAGAACCTGGCATCCGGGGCGCCGGCGCTGAATGCAAAGCGGCTGTCCGCCGGCTGGGAAACCGTCTATGGACACCCGATCGTAGTGGTGGAAACATTCGTGGATCACAGCCGATTTAAAGGTACCTGTTACCGGGCTGCCGGCTGGGTTCCCTTAGGCATGACTACGGGTTATGGCCGTACAGGCGGCATCTATTACTACCACGGACAGTCAAAAACCGTCCTTGTCAAGGTAAGTCACTTCTGCCTGTTTGCCGTCATGAAGCCCACCGGCGGCGGTGGTGGCGGTGGCGCAACCACCGGTATCGGTCCTGAAGGCGGCAAGGTATCTATCTTAGACGGAAAAGCTGTTATAGAGGCGCCTGCTGGCGCGCTCGACAAAAAAGTCAACATAACCATTACCAAGCAGGATCAGTTTACTGCTCCCGCGACGGACTTAAAACTGCTCGGTGATGTTTTTGAATTCGCTCCTACAGGGACGAAATTCAGCAAGCCAGTAAATGAAAGGAGGAATTACATCGGGCGGCGACCCTGCGCTGGCCGATCGGGCAGTGCTTCGAGGAGACCAAGAGCTACCTTGGGATGGACCACTGCGAGG
>DOTD01000081.1 GCA_003513005.1 Desulfotomaculum sp. | reverse complement strand
CTAACATCCCTTAACCAGGTTTTAATATGCTTTCCGATGCTTAAAGTCCGATCTGGGTATGCGTCCTATTCACCACCAGCTAGCCGATCTCACCGAAGCCCATCTGTTTATATCTGTGCTGGCTTATCATTTACTTATTGGTATTGAGACAGGTTTACGGGAACAAGGAAATACACGTCAATGGTCAACAATTAAAAAGATTCTTTACACACACACCAGAAGTTCAATAATTTTACATGGTGAGGAAAACAAGATTTACAGTATCCGGTTATCCAGCCAGCCGGAACCAGAGCAACAGGATATCTATAAGAAACTTGGGATCAAGGACTCTCTGAAAAACAAACATACGGTTTTGCACCGCAGAATGTAGTACCTAATTATTTCGATGGATCGAGGCTGCAAGGGGAGTTCGGGGTTTTGGAGGGGAAAGTTGGGTTAACACCTCCTTGGGTTCAACCCTTCATAACGCCGTCGACTGCGTTACTACTATGGTTTCTGCTGACTTCTCACGGCAAATCTTGTTTCAACCGCATTTTGCACATTTGCTTCATGCGTCCGTGAGATCTCCCACGGTAAGACGCGTAACTTTCATCCCATATACCCGCCATATCTACATCCTCGTGTCCGTGCAGTTTATTGGATTTTGTCTTGAGTAGCAGACTCATCCCATTACGGATGCCTAATACGGTTCGTGTTCCTCGGGCCGGAACTTTGCTCATCACGCTTCCTTCAGATTCCACCTCGCGATGGACACCCTTGCGCTTGGCTAATGGTTGGCAACTGCCAGCCCCCATAGCGGTCTTCCACCGCCTAGCTACGCGCCATGCGTGGCGCACTACTGCGAAAAGACAGGCCCATGCGCCTGTCTTTTTATTGCAATTAGAATCATACTAAAGAATATGATAGAATAAGAGCAGGGTTTTTCGGCGCCTCTCAGCTGCCCCCTGCTCTTATCCTTTAGGATAGTGCAATTAAGCACACCCCTCCTTTTTACCCACAGAGTCCGGCCGGGTTTACTCCTACCGACCTGTTCCCGTCTGTTCCCCAGACTTCGAGGTTGTTAATTACAACACCTTCCTGGAGAATCAGCCCTACTAAACCGACCTTCCGACCTTCCGACCTTCCGACCTTCCGACCTTGTTGGGCTGTTTACTTTCGCTTTAAACCAGTACTCTTTACCTGGCTAACGGGTTACTCCTGGGTAATTCCGGTACTTTTGCTTTCGCTCTTTCCCGGATATTTTTATTATATGATTATCTTTTTAGTTTGTCAATAGTTATTTCTGATAGTTTTAATATTTTATTATATTCGCGTTTATCTATATATATGGGGCCAGTTCTGAATTAGTCAGCCTTATAGGCAGGTTTTCTAAAATATTTTTTCAAAGGGGCTTAAAATTTAATTGTCTATCTGTTATAAATCATATATGGCATAAATGCTTTGCACAGGGAAAAACTACTCATGAAAGGTGAGATTAATGAAAAAAATTATTTTAATTTTGCTGCCGCTGATTATACTATTATCTGTTTTTGGCTGCGCGCCCGATACAAAAGAGCTTTCTTCAAAAAATCAAGCCCTGCAAAAAAAAGTCTCCGATCTTGAGCAGCAGTTGAAAACGGCAAAGGAACAATCGGAGAACGAACAGATTACCCTCTATTATGTAAAAGAGACATACACGGATTTTTATCTTGTTCCTGAACTACGCACAGTGCGCCGTCAGCCCGATATGCCCAAACTGGCCATGGAAGAGTTAATTAAAGGACCGTCGGACAAATCTCTTGAAAGCCTTATTCCAGAGGATACTAAAGTAAACAGCGTGAAGGTAAAAGATTTTATAGCTTATCCTGATTTCTCCAGTGAAATTACAAGGTTATCTGTCGGCGGCAAGGGAGAAGCGTTAATTCTGGCTTCCATAGCAAACACACTGATCAAATTTCCGGAAATAGAAAAAGTACAAATTCTTATTGACGGGAAACAAGCTGAAACACTGGCCGGCCATTATGATATCAGTAAACCCATTGGCCGAAATGATACCGTACTCCTGCTCAACACGAATACCAGCGCTTAACTTGGTTAAAGTAAAAAAAGGACTGCTGCGGAATGAAATGTCTTCCGGACAGTCCTTTTATTTTACTTTATAAAAGCTAGCCTTTAAAAAGTATGTGAAAAGAATAGCCCAACAGCCATCAAAAGCGGGGTTAACAGGATAAAGATAACGTTCTGACCCATGAGGGGAATTATATTCATGATTTGATCGCTGTCTTTAAGCAAACCCTTGATAATCTTGACCACAATGAAAAATGGGAAGACAGAAATTAAGGCCAGCGGCGGCAGTAAGCGCATATAGACGGCTGCGAAAACGCAGATGTACATGGCGATAACAAATGATGTATAAATATATGTGCTCTTTGTCCTGCCTATTAGAATGGGGAAATGGCGCCGGCCGACCAGGCGGTCCACTTCGGCGTCAGGATATTGGTTAAGAAGCAACAGGTTGCTGACCAAAAAGCAGGGAACCAAAGAAGCGGCCACCGAAGTCCAGTCATAAGAACCCTGTAGGACATAGTAAGTTCCCATAA
Source organism: Desulfotomaculum sp. (assembly GCA_003513005.1). Classification (NCBI taxonomy): domain Bacteria; kingdom Bacillati; phylum Bacillota; class Clostridia; order Eubacteriales; family Desulfotomaculaceae; genus Desulfotomaculum; species Desulfotomaculum sp. The sequence goes on along the minus strand of DOTD01000081.1, from coordinate 28,571 downwards.
CCATGCAGGGACCGAACCCTATTCCGGGAGCAAGCAAGCATAACAGAGGATGCCGTGTTATAAACTGGGTGTAAAACGCAATCAGGATTAATCCGGGCAGGCCAACCAGCATTAAAGGCCACCCACAGATAACTAAAAAATATACTCCAATCAGCGCCGTTAAAGCAAAGGTTAAAATACCGAAAACAAGAGCGGCCGAAGGTGTCATTTGTTTTCCCGGCAGGATGCCGCTGCCCCCGCTGAAAGGTGTTTTTAGAGTGCACTTATCAAGCCCGCTTTTATAATCTAAATAATCATTTAATATGTTTACCGAAGCGTGAGCTGAAAGGGCGCCTATTAAAATGATGACCAGGTGGAAAACATTGATGCCGCTCGCCTTCCAATAGGCCGCAGCAACACCGACAATAACGCAGACTAAAGTCAGGATCAAAAACTGTGGCCGCGTTTCACGAAAATAAAGTTGAATCTTCTCCATTATCAAAACCCTTCCTTTTGTACAGGTTATACAGGCATATCTATTACCTATTTATATAATTCGACTTTAAATTCCTTCTTTCCTTCAAAGAATTTCCGGTTGGAATAAAAAACCCGGCTTTTGCCGGGTTACTGCAAGTCAGGTATAGATCTTAAAAGTCTTCATCGGTTATTTTACCGCCACGGTTATTTTTAGATTGCGTCGTGTCCTTTTTCACCCGTGCGTATACGGATGGCCTCGGAAACCGGGTAAATAAAGATTTTTCCGTCTCCTATCTCACCGGTCCGGGCAGCTTTAATTACTATGTCGACTACCTTGTCAACGTCGTCATCGTGGAGGACCATCTCCACTTTGACTTTGGGCAATATGTTGATGCTATACTCCTGCCCCCGGTAAATTTCCTTGCGTCCCTTCTGCAATCCGCAACCTAATACCTGGCTGACGGTCATGCCTTTTATGCCAAACCTTCCCAGCGCGTCTTTTACATCTTCAAGTTTGCCCGGTCGTAGAATACATTCAATTTTAGTCATCGGTTAAACATACCCCCCGCAAAGATATATTAAAAGATATAGTATATTCTACGGTACTAGGTCTTTTACCTTCAATCGGACACTTCTTTTAATAAAGAAACATTTTCTGCGCCCGCGCTTAAGGGAAATCCGTATGTAACCGTTTCCCCTATGGCCAGGTCTGCATAACCATTTTCTCCGTGCAGCGAGAAATCAAGCCCTGTATCTTCATCCTGATCGCTGACTCTTAATTTTACAAATATACCGACGACCTTAAGGATCACAAAGCTTGCTGCTGCAACAAACACCAGGGTCGTCAGGGCGCCCAGACATTGAATTCCAAGCTGGGCGGCGTTTCCGTAAAAAAGCCCGTTTGCTCCGGCAGGATTTACTGCCTTCGAAGCAAATAAGCCGACCGAGATTACACCCCAGGTTCCACCCAGGCCATGGACACCGAAGACGTCCAGAGAGTCATCATAAGCAAAACGCGTTTTAACAACGCATACGGCATAGTAGCAAATTAAAGAAGCCACCAAACCGATAAGCAGGGCCGATGCTGGACTGACAAATCCTGACGCAGGTGTTATAGTGTTGCCGCCCCCAATCCTGCAATACAACCGGTAGCGGCCCCAAGCATTGTAGGCTTGCCGTGATGCAGCCACTCTATAAACACCCAGGTAATTGTCGCTATAGCGGCTGAAGTATTGGTTACAACAAAAGCGCTTGCTGCAATTCCGTTTGCAGCCAGAGCGCTTCCGGCATTAAAACCAAACCATCCAAACCAAAGCAGCCCTGCGCCCAAAACAGTAAAAGGCAGGTGATGCGGAAGCATCGGTTCATTGCCGTATCCTTTACGCCTACCCAGAACCAGAGCCGCAATCAACCCTGAAAATCCTGCGCTGATGTGTACCACAGCACCTCCGGCAAAATCCAGGAAGCCTCTTTCGCGAAGCCATCCGCCCGCTCCCCAGACCCAGTGAGCCAGGGGATCGTATACTAAAGTAGACCAAAGGAAGATGAAGATCAGAAACGCCGAAAAGTTCATCCGCTCGGCGACTGCTCCCGGAATAAGGGCAGCTGTAATTATGGCAAACATAAGCTGAAAGACCATAAAGGTAAGGTGGGGTATAGTACATGAGCATAACCAGCGCGGCGCTGATCATTACAAAACAATTGTCCGCGGCTGAAGAATCATCCGCTAAGGAAATACCCGGAATAAACAGAAGCAATAAAGTAAAAAGCAGCGTATATTTAGGAATCCGCTGCAAACCAATCATTCAATCAACCACCTTGTAATAAAGCTTTCCTAGCTCAAAATCCCAACATGACTTCTTACTTAACCAGGTTCATCTAGAAGCGGTTTTTTCTTTCATCCTTGATTTGCATCTCCTTTAAGGCAAAAAAAACCATCTCTGATCACCTTATCAGAAATGGGCATCTTCGCCGCAAATAACAAGTATCGACTGCGATACTTTCATATTAACTTATACACAATTATAGTAACTGGAAATTATAAAGTCAACGAATTTATACCGTGTGCGGCGCGGGACAAATAAAAAATACCGTGATGGTTATGCTAAAAAAAACAAAGACGAGGTGGTTAGAGGAAATGTTGAAATTAAGAGTTGGAATAATTGGGGCAGGTATGGCGTTTGAGAGGCTTCATTACCCCGCCTATCAGGAATTGCCGGACAGATACGAAATAAAGGCCATCTGTGACGAAGATAAAAGAAAAGCGGATTATTGGGCTAAAAAACTTATCTTGGATAATTCAACAGTTTACTCCGACTATAAGGAAATGGTCAAAAGAGATGATCTCGATGTAATCGATATCATGGCGCCCATTGGAATGAATTACCGTGTTACACATGACGTCGCCTCGCTTTTAACCGGCTCCCACAAATCAATTATCTGCGAAAAGCCCCTTGCCGCAACTATGGATGAGGCAAAAGCGGCTGCCGAACTGCCTCAGAAATACCATGTCCCGATAATGATTGCGGAAAACTACAGATATAATGAGGAAATCAACATAATCAGGGATTACGTCGGAGAAAAAAGGATCGGCGAAACGTTTTATTTCGTCCAGAACAGGGTCGTCGATTTTCTTGGTGAAGTTGCCAGCGACCGGTTTCCGTCTGCTGAGTGGCGGCAGCGCCCCGATTTTCCCGGCGGGGCAATCCTGGATACGGGAGTTCACGAATTTGCAGCTTTAAGGCATATCTTCGGGGCGATTGACAAGGTGCAGGCTTTCGGACAGCACCAGAGCTATGATTACGCCCCCTATTCCGTGATTTGTGTCAACATGCTTTTTAAAAGCGGTGTCATCGGCACTTTTTCATTCTTCTGCAGCGGAAAAGAGGTGCAGAGACCCCTGGTTGGACTGCGTATCTTCGGCGCCTCCGGGATGATTTATCTGGAAGAAAGAAACTGCGGAACAGTAAATGTTGCCCACAATAACGGTGATTACGAGCGTATCCCTTACCGTCCTCAGCGCGGCTTTTTCAACGAACTGCTCAACTTTTACCAGGCGGCAAGCGGAAACGAACCTATTTCCGTCACCCCTGAGATGGAATTCGGGGATACCTACACCGTCCTTCAGATTTTAAAGAGCATCGGGACGGATGAGATTATCTGGCTGGACAAAGAGGCTGAATACAAACCCGATTACGGCGCAATACACAGAAATACAGCCAGGGAGCCGCGTGCGGGTAAATCTAATTTCAGCTAGACGCTTTTTAAAGAAAGGGTATTTAATGAACAGTATTAATCCGGACGGCGAACAATTTTCCTATGTGGGCAGGTTCAGAATCTCACCCTTTGTGCTCTGCTACGGCTGCTCCCGGCCTGTGCGCAACGAGCATTCATACTGCTTTATCGGAGATGATTCACCGACTTACCGTTTCTACTGCAAGCTCTGTATGAACCTGTTCTCCTAGATGAAGTGCAATTTTGAACCTTCATTCAAAGTTGGCCCACCTGATGCAATCTCAAGGTGGGCCAACAATATGTCAGGATTTGAAATTAAAACATTTTTTTGGACTTAAAAGTCTCGCAGCAAGTATTCTCCGACATACTGCATTTTTTATCGGCAACGCTTGATCTGACCATTATGCTGTCAGCAGTGCATTTGCCTGTGCTGTTGTGATAGCATTCTTCAATTTTACATTCTATTCCATGCGGCATAATAACATATTCTTTCTCACTAAAGTTATTTTAACCATGCGGGCAAATCCGTATTCACCAGAGTGCAGGCTTATCAGACGACACCTTTGTTTTTCGGCGTGAAGCACTTTGAGCGAGATTGCTTATTCAAAAAACGTATTGGGCTTCATTTACTAAGTTGTTTTAAATTATTAATTCTTAGGAAAATGTGACGAGGCTATATTTAGAAAGGTCTGCGGCCGCCTAAGCAAAAAAAAACCAGGCATGAGGGATATAGCCTGGACAAAAAAAAGGGGGCCTCAAAAGGCCCAAAAAGCTTAACGAAAGGAGGTACTTATGTTTTGCAGGCCCGGCCCCAGGGGAAAGGCCGGTTTTTTAAGAATCGACTGTTTCTACCGGGCCTGCATGTAAAGCATAGCAAAACAGCCCGTCTTATTCAAGAGGGAAATATTACCTCTAATCTGCAAGAGAGATAAACAGACAATAATAGAGATATACGTACTAAATATTCATCATATTTAGTCTTAACATGTATATGGACGCATTTCGATATTATTTGCCTGTATTTCGTATTTGTCCGCTATTGTGTACAAGTTGTTTTTTTGGTAGAAGAGAAATGTTGTACAAAAAAAGTCATGTGCATAAAAAAGGTGGTGTGTTTGATTAATAACGTTGTAGCTGTACTGGACCCCGGGCATGGGGGATTTGATTCCGGAGCAATCGGGCCTAACGGAACGTTTGAGTCGGATATCGCTCTGTCTGTAGCTTTCCAGGCCGAAAAATATTTGTCACCCTCTGTAAAAGTCCACCTGACCCGAAGGGATAACAAATCTTTGGCCAACGATGCGGCAATGGATTTAAAAGAGCGTGCTTCAATTGCAAAAAAAGCCTGCGCCAATTGTTTTGTTTCAATTCACTGCAATAATGAAAAAGATAAAAACAACAGTGGAGTAGTAACCTACCATAACACAGGAAACGAGAAAGCGAGACGCCTGGCGGCAAGTATTCATAACAAATTGGTCCCAGCTGTTGGCCTGTTCAGCCGTGGCTTGAGAGAAAAGGACCATGACGTTTTAAACTACAGCGCCTGTCCATCAGCATTGGTCGAACTGGCCTATATTTCCAACTACCAGGAAGAAGCTCTGCTGAAAACAGCCGACTTCCAGGACAGGGCTGCCTGGGCTATAGCAAGCGGTATCGCCTCATATCTGGGTTTTTACCTGAATCCAATTCCCGATTTTCCTGAAACACCCTTTGAAAAACTTTCGAAAAGATTTTCCCTGAATAACAGGTGTTCAGGAAATGATCCTGTTACCTGGGATGAATTTGCCGCTGTTCTTAAAAAACTTGGTTTTCTTTAAAAAATTAAATTTGTCTCCTGGGAGACAATATTATCTTTGAAATAATAAATTAAAATCTTTTAGAGTATATTTCTTTAAGCAAAAAGCCGGTAATCCGGCTTTTTGCTTAAAGAAATACTACCTCTTAAATCTATTATATATCAACTCCTCTCCTCTTCAACTTTATTTAAACAGATTTAATATTTAAGCTAAAACATAGAGCTTTTAAGGAAGAGAAAAAAGTTGTATCGACCTAATAAAAATCTTTTCAAATTATTAATCATCATTTCCTGCCTGTTCTTATGCCTTATTCTTACCTCAAATGCCGCATCAATTGCCGCAACAGCCTCCGAAGATCAAACTGCAGTAAAAACGCAGTTTAAAGATATTACTGAAAACGACCCTCTCCTGCCTTTCATCCGTTACTTAACTGAAAAAGGCATTATCAACGGATTCCCGGACGGGACTTTTCAACCAGGCGCAAATGTCACCCGCTCCCAGGCGGCGAAGGCAGTGGTTTTAGCTAAAGGGCTGCAGCCGTTAAAAAACGTTTATCCTTCATTTAAAGATGTAAATTCAAAGCACTGGGTTTTCGGGGAAATTGAAGCCGCAGCGCAGGCGGGATTTTTCAAAGGATATCCCGACGGCGCTTTCCGACCGGATAAAAAAATCAGCCGGGCTGAAGCGGTGTCGCTTTTCATCAGGCTTACGGGAGGCACCCTTGCCGAGAATGATATTACGATAAAAGACGTCGCCCCAGGCAACTGGGCTTACTGGATTGTAGCCACGGTAGTTCAGGCTGGCCTGGTCAAGCCGGGAGAAGACCAGCTCTTTCATCCCGACTGGCCGGCGGATTTCTCTTTGGGGCAATATGCTTTCCGCGGCGCAATCTATGACGGGCAGAACATCTGGATGGTCCCCTGTTTTGCAGACCGGGTAGTTAAGATCGATAAGGATACCGGAGTCATGACCGGATATGGTTCCTGGCCGGATAGCTTGAATAGAAATGACTGGTCATTCCAAGGCGGCGTTTTCGACGGGCAAAATGTCTGGTTGATCCCCTGCGGAGCCGATATAGCAGAACTAACTATTGGTCTTTGGCTGCGCATAAGCTAAAAATGACTATACTAAGAAGGAAAATATTAATAACTTTACCCGGTAGAATCCTGGATCGGATATTCTTGAAAAATATTTGAACAATAAAGTCGTTTTTGCTCCGTTAAGACAGAGAAAGAGGGACATTCCCGAACTTGTTGATTATTTATTAAAGAGATCCGCCCAGATATATAAAAGGCCCGTCCCGCCTGTCAATGAAGAAGCCATGGGTAAATTGCTGTCTCATGACTATTTGCAGAAAAATATAACCGAACTCGCAGAGGCCCTGGAAAGAGCTTTTCAGATTGCGGAAAATGACAGGATTGAGTCCGAACATATCTTTTTAGGCGTCGCATTGGGAAATATCGGACCTGGCATTAACCTTCTGCGAATAAAACCCCTGATGGCGGCAATTCAGAAAAAGATCTACCCCGGTTATTTTCAGGCCGCCGTTACCCTGGCGTTTGTCACAAATATATGCCTGAATTTGTTCGGAACGAAAGATCACAGCCAAAATTGGGGCACAATGATTTCCTGGTCGCTCGGCTGGCCGTCGTTTGTCTTTTGCGTACTTTTCTTCGGGCGCCTTACCTGTTCTGTCTGCCCCATGTCCAACATAGCTTCCTTTTTTCAAAGATTCTTTCACCTGGCCAAACCGATTCCCGCATTTATTAAAAAGAATGATTACCTGATCATAACTTTTTTATTTGTCTTCATACTCTGGATTGAAGAAATAACCAACATGAGGCAATCCCCCAGGGCTACGGGAATCCTTTTTCTGTCTATTGTTTCAGGCGCCGTGATTACGACCGTTTTACTTCCGCGCCATTCCTGGCGCCGTCATATCTGTCCCCTGGGAGACATGTTCGGGGTTTGTTCAATGGCTTCCCCGCTCGAATTACGCTCCAATGCTGAACTTTGCCTGAACAAGTGCACAACTTACAGCTGTTATAAAGGGGCCGATAATAATCCGGGCTACCCCCTTTTCCAACATGTCCCTTTTATTGACAACAACCAGGACTGCAAGCTTTGCATGAATTGTGTGCGCAGCTGTCCCAACGGTTCGGTCCAGCTAAACCTGCGCCCGCCGGCGATGGAAATTTGGGATTTAGTCAGGGTAAGGCGCAGTATGACTGTTTTTGTAGCCGCTCTATTAATGATTATTTTCCCTCTTATAATATTTAACATGCTTCACGAAAGTCTAACCCACAGCCAGTGGTTTCTATGGTTCACCGTATATTACTGGTTATTGAAGTTGCATTAAGCCCATTTAAACTCTAGCTCGTGGCTGCCGTCTGGTTGAACTTTATCGGAATGCGTACTTTGTTAAGCTCTTTACATTTTTTTTCTGAGCCGCAATGGAATACTTCCAGATATCCGCTGTCAACAGACGGCCTTTGGAATTTAAGATAAGTTGAGAACTCGCCCCTGCCGGGATTATCTGCGGATGCTCTGGCGCAACCCTCGGCAAGTTTTACCCCGCTCCCGGTGACAATTCGCAGATTAATTGGTGCGTCAACAATCCGGGTGTAACCAGCGACTTTCATGGGAATATCCACAAGTTCCTCCTTTACAGGCATCGTGATCCAGACGGCAGGCTCCAAAACGTTAGACAGGTCACGCTTATACGGTGTTTCGGAAAGGCTGCCGTTTCCCCACCATTCTCTTGCCTGCTGATCCAGGGTCCCGTCAACCTTGAAAGCCACCTGTTCAATCGTGGGAAATTCGGTTAATGTGTTGACTATGCCTTGAATCCCAAGAGCGCCAACTCCGGATTCAGGTTCGGCTTTTAAAACCTCGCTGGAAAAATCGACACTGGCAAGCCCATTGTTTATACTGATCCCCCTTATCCGGGTTTCGCGCGGCAGGACGGTAAATGCATTTTCGGTAAATGGCTGCCCGTTAATCAACTCTTCCAGGGCAGCCCTGGCCACACGCCGTGTATAGGCAACGGTATGTGATTCCCGGACCAGGCAGAAATCTTTGTTTGTCTTCTTTACATAATAAACAGCCACATCCATTGTTTTAGGTGTCGCTTCCTGCGCTTTTGCGATCATGTTCTGACCGCCGGGCGGCTGCGTATTCTTTATTTGCCCGCAGCCGGCGGCAAATCCTATGATAAAAATCGTTGCTGCAATCGTTGCGCTAATAATAATCTTGTCCCTCAATCTTAAAAAACCCCTTTCATTAGCAGCCTGCAAGCGCATTAAACGGCATGGATGTCTAATAAGAAAAGTAAAGGAACATCTGTCCATTAAACAGTCGAATATCATAAGATAATTTAGAAAATCTACTGGAGATATTTTGCAGATACTGGAGAAAATATCAGGACAGATTATTAGCCTGATTTTTATTGCGGCGAAGTATATAAGATCAGCCGGAGCCTGTAAATAAACAAACTTAAATGCGGCAGGCTGTTGTTTGAAACTGTCAAATCACCGATCCGGATTATCTACCCTTTTTTAGCATTCCTAATAAAGTATGCCCCTGCAAGTACTCGTTCAGCACATAAAGGAGGCTCCTTAAAACGGAGAAAAACTCTCTTTACCCGCGACCTCGATCTCCTGTCCAGCAGTTAAAATCCCTTTCCGCTGCTGATGCGGCAGTTATCGATGAAATAATCGCCATTTCCCGAGACGTGCGCGGTGCGCAGATGTTCGGCGTTATGGAAAACCCACCGGAATTAATGACCACTTCAAACAAGCTCAGCATGTTTTGGGAGATGCGCAAGTACTTCAAGTACTTCACCGGCAAGTACGCCCAGCCGATAGGAGATTACGCCCGTACAATCAAGAACGATTTGCTGCGAAAGATTATAGTGAACTTGTTTATGCCGGAAGTACCCGTCTGGTTTGTCGCCCTGCTTCTGACCCTATTAGCGGATAACCAGATAGCCCTTTTAGAAGGAGGCTGCCGGGACTTCGTCGGCGCCATCGAAAACCGCTATAAAGCTCTGGGCGGAGAGGTGTTCTACAATACCAGGGTGGAAGAAATCCTGGTTGAAAACAATTCGGCAAAAGGCATACGCCTCACCGACGGGAGCAAATATGAAGCAGAAACGGTAGTTTCCGCTGCGGACGGATACAGCACAATATTTAAACTCCTTGGCGGACGTTATGTCGATGAAAAGACAAGGATACGATACCAGAACTGGCGGTTGATCTACCCAACGGTAATGGTCAGCTATGGCGTTTCCCGGACCTTTGAGAAGGAGACCCCCCTGAATATCGTCTTTTACAAAGAAACTATCCTTTTAGGAAAACAACATGTCGACGGATTCTCACTGCGCATTTTTAACTACAGCGATAAATTTGCCCCTGCCGGAAAAACCGTTGTTAAATATACTATTGACTTTTTCTTAAATAAGATTGAGTAGGATTCTTGAAGAGGTTCGAAAGTTATTCTATTTCGTTTATTCTATATTTAGAGGAAAACTGTCAGCCAAGCGCATAATCCGGACGGCGGTGAGGTTGCATAAAAACAGCTTTGTGGCCTAAGGAGTCGGGCCAGTAGGAAGGTAACGATCGACTTTCTGCCGGAAAACTTTCATTACCAGGACTGGCTTACCGGCCTGGAAGTCCTCAACCTGCATTTCTCTTTGGGCCGTCTTGATCCTTCGGCAAGGCATTCCAGGATCGCCCATGTCCTGGAAATTACAGGTCTGACAGGCAGGGAAAAACAGCGGGTGCGCACATACAGCAAGGGCATGCAGCAGCGCCTCGGTCTGGCCAGCGCCCTGCTCACCGATCCTGATCTTCTCTTCCTGGACGAGCCTACGTCGGCGCTTGACCCGCTTGGCCGCAAAGAAGTCCGGGAAATCATCCTGGAACAGAAATGGAAGAGGAAAACAGTTTTTCTAAACAGCCACCTGCTGAGCGAAGTAGAAATGAACTGTGACAGAGTGGCTATTATCAATAAGGGGAGAATTATCGAAGAAGGACCGATTGACTATCTGACCGGAAAAACCGTAGAGGTGGAAGTGGAAATCGGAGGGCGAACTCCTGATCTGGATGCGGCGCTGGAAGAAGCCTGTTTTTCAATTTCCTGGGCAGGAGAGAAAGGAAAGGCGCTGTTGAGAAAGGCGCTGTTGAGCGATAAGGAAGACAGAGCGCGCCTGGCTGAAGTAGTCATTAAAAACGGCGGAAGGCTGTATGAACTTGTTGGGCGCCAAAATTCCCGGGTCAACGTACGGACGGGCCGAGACATCCATCAGCCCGACTACAGCGCGGGGCCGTTCCTGCTGTGACTCATGGAAAGGAATCAGGCAGGTGCTCTGGCGCCCTGAAGCCTGTGGTATATAAACACTGCTGCTGTCCGGATCATCGTAATTGGCCAGTACAACCAGGGCTGTCAATTGATCGGCATTTACATAAAAGATGACCAGTTGCAGGATTTCTTTATCCGGATCCGCCAGAGACAGAGGTTTAAAAACAACATAGGTATAGGGGATATCTGTTACAGGCAGTTGATCCACAAAGCCTTTGGCGGCGGCAGTAAGCATTGCAATTACACAGCCCCATTTTCCTTCTTTGAACTGTAAAGCATCCGGCGGCAGTTCATTAGTAAAGATGACAGCTACGGGCTCATATTTTATTTGTAATTCCCGGGCAATCCTGCTTTCCAAATTATCCGCCTCCTCCTATGCAAATTTCATATAGTTTATTTTCTGACTGATTTTAAAATTTCCTTCCGCCAGCCGGAAATTCAAGCGGCGCCAGATAATCGCCAGTTAATAAGTATGAAAATTCATCTGGCAAAAGGAGGTCAATGACTTAAATGGATTTTGAGCCTTAATTCAGAGAACGAGAGAACCCGGAGGATAAGCGGGGGAAGTGTTTGAGGCGCACTGGCGCCGAGTTTTGACCGAGCCCGAGGGTGAACGAGTTCGTACAAATATAAGAAAGCGATTATTAAGCACGTAGGCAGTTGACCTCCCTAATGAAAGATTGTTTTCAAAGTGTAGATACATAAACAACACCCGCGGCGGACACCATAAAAACAGTTAATCTGTGAAGGAGGTCCGGTCGTGAGAAAATCTATAAAGTTAATGCTGTGCGCAGTGTCGATGACAGCCTTTGCCGCCAAAGTAATTGCCAAAGACAAAATACGGAATTTCTTTCGCAATACTTTAAAGACTTTTTAACTCCCCCTCCCGCCGTTATAACCCATTTCCTCTCTTTGAACCGAATTATTATGTTAATAACATGAGCAGGTCTAAAACATCCAGTACCAGGGTGAAAAGATCCGCTTATTTATTTTTTTATATTCTTTGTTTCGACAAATTTTCCAAAGGACTAATTATTTTTCTGTCAAAAGAAGTGACAAGGGTGGCGCCTCTTGAAAAACCAGCCCTGCAGGTATATATTATTTGAGAAATTAAAAATCTTATAAGGAAATTTGACACCATGAAAAAAGCCACACCGAGAAGCCGGCCGGCTATTTCCATCCCCCGCTCTACTTTAGAAAATGCGCTGGAGATTGCTTATGTAATAGGCATCCTGGCAATGCTTTTTACCCTTGTCAGGTACTGGGCGGCGCTGCCGGACCAGGTCCCCACCAGGTTCGGAACCGGGGGAATCCCGGCCGCCTGGGGCGACAAGACAGCGCTGATCCGCCAACTGCTTGTGTTCGTGTTAATCAGCGCAGGAATATCTTTTTTAAGCCGGTACCCACACCTTTTTAATTATCCCTGGCGGATAACCGAGCAGAATATGAGAATTCAATACCAGCTTGCCCGTACGCTGCTGAGCTGGATCAAGGTAGAACTGGTCTGGCTTATCGGATTCACTGAATGGGGAAGCATTCAGGTCGCACTCGGCTATGATCACGTCTTAAGGATCGAGTATTTATGGGTTTATATGGCGATTATTTTCGGCACGTTCGCAATTTATCTTTACGAGTCATTTAGGGCCCGGTAGTCTAAGTCAGGCTATTTTGGACCTGGAAAGATGGCGGTTAATCGCCTCGTAGTACAACTGGAGATATTCAACCGCCGAGCGAGCCCAGGAAAAATCCTGCTCCATCCCATTGCGCGCCAGTTTCTGCCACTGGGCTGGTTCGTGCCAGTACAGGTTTAACGCCCGCTTGATTACCTGGTAAAAAGCGTTCTTGTCATATTCCAAAAAGACAAAACCGTTTCCCGTACCTGTTACGGGGTTATAGTCGTGCACCGTGTCTGCAAGCCCTCCGGTTGCACGGACCACCGGGGTGTTGCCGTAGCGCATGGCGATCAGCTGGCCCAACCCGCAGGGTTCAAAGCGGGAAGGCATCAGGAACAGATCGGCGCCGGCGTAAATGCGCTGGGCTAGAACGGGATTAAAACCAAGATAGATGCCGGCTTTTTCAGGGTACCTGTCTTTTATATCCCGGAAAATCTTTTCATATTCAGGTTCTCCGCTTCCCAGCAGCGCCAGCTGCACGTCCAAAGCCAGCAATTGATCAATAATCCCGGCCAGTAGATCAAAACCTTTTTGCTGCGCCAGGCGTGAAATCATCCCCATTACCGGAACGTTTCTCACAGGCAGTCCCAGTTCCTTTTGCAGGGACATCTTATTTTCCTGTTTGTTTTCAATGGAATACTGGTCGTAATTGCGGTACAGGCGGGGGTCCGTTTTCGGGTTGAACTCATGGTAATTGATTCCGTTGACGATCCCGTAAAGGTCGCTCGAGCGCTCCCTCAAAAGCCCGTCCAGGCGTTCGCCGCTTTCCGGCTGCTGGATTTCCAGGGCGTATGTCCTGCTGACGGTGCTCAGAACATCCGCATAGGTAAGGCCCATTTTGATGAAGCTGATCCCGCCGTAAAACTCGAGCCGGTCGGGCGTGAAGTAATCATCGCTCACTCCCAGGAGATCGAGCGTTTTTTCTTCAAAGTTACCCTGGTACTGTAAATTGTGGATTGTAAAAACGGTGGATATTTTATTGAAAAAAGGGTCCTTTGCATAAAGGACTTTCAAAAAGAACGGGATGGGACCGGTCTGCCAGTCATTGCAGTGAATAATATCCGGCTGCCAGCCAAGCCTGGGCAGCATCTCCAGGACAGACTGACAAAAAAAAGTGAAGCGCTCCGCGTCGTCGTCATAGTTATACAGGTTGTCACGGTAAAAATAATAGTGGTTGTCGATCAGGTATACCGGGACAAGGCGGTGTTCCCCCATGTACTGGGCTTCAATGGAGGATTCCCGGACGATTGCTGTTTCAACCCGCTCGCTGGTCAGAACGGGGAAGTCCATCCGGTAGCGGGCGCCTTCAACCCCTTTGTAATGGGGAAGCACAATCCGGACGTCGTTTCCGGCACAATCGCTGCCGACGGTAGCCAGCGCCTTGGGCAGCGAACCGGCTACATCCGCCAAACCGCCTGTTTTGGCAAAGGGAACTACCTCTGAGGAAACCATCAAAACCTTAAGTGGACGGTCGAACATATTTTTACCTCCCGCAGGAATCTAAAAATCTATACCTCTTTAATTTGTCCACTTAAGGAAAAAAAATTAAAAATATTTGATTAGCACTCAGACAAACATTTTGCCGCCAGTTCAGGAGGAGTCGGGTTGATATACAAGCCGGTACCCAACTCAAAACCCGCAATCACAGTCAGCCTGGGCAGGATTTCCAGGCGCCAGTGGTAAAATGATGTATCGGGCGTATTTATGGTTGAATTATGCAAAACTATATTGTATGGAGGTTTATGCAGCAATAAGGCCATCCTAACCAAAAGAGAGCGCAGCATTGAAGAAAGCTCAACGGCTTCTTCCTTGGTGATGCCGGCAAAATCGTGCTGGTGCTTAACGGGCAATATCCATGTTTCAAACGGAAAGCGCGAAGCAAAGGGCGCCAGGATGACAAACCTTTCCCCCTGCATAACCATACGTTCACACTGCTGTATTTCGCTGGCCACCATGTCGCAAAAAATGCATCTCCCCGTATCTTCCGTATACTTTTTTGCTCCATCCATCTCCAGGCTTATATCATGCGGAACCATGGGGATAGCAACAATCTGGGAATGGGTATGCTCCAGGGACGCTCCGGCAGTCTCGCCGAAATTCTTAAAGACCTGGATATATTTCATCCGTTTGTCCTGCCGCAGGGCCAGCAGGCGGTCTCTCCACGCCCAGAGGATCTCTTCTATCTGGTGGTCGTCCTCGACATCCAGATTGTCAATGTGATCCGGCGACTCGATTACAACTTCATGGGCGCCCAGCCCGTCCATTGCGGCGTAGATCCCTTTACTGTAAACTTCCGGCGCGGCCTCGGCGCTGACAGCCGGGAACTTGTTCGGGACCACCCTGACCCACCAGCCCGGGTTGTCGCGCTGCGTACCCTGCTTGCGGAAAGACATCACCTCGGGCGGTGTTTCCTGCTCACGGCCGGGGCATAAAGAACATACCTGCCCTTTTATCTTCTCTTCCGTCACCTTAAAGTTTGACGGACGTTTACTTCTTTCCGTGGAAATAACCACCCACCGGTCGACAATCGGATCCTTTCTCCATTCCGGCAAGCTGCTTTCCTCCCTCCGATAATAAGTTGCCTTTTAAAGTTGCCGCAAAGGTTACATTTTTATACAAAGCTTTGCATTCTGAGACAATCTTTTTAAGACAACGGCAGGAATATGAAAAATCAAATCGAATATAAAAAAAGTGGGTTATTCTGGAAAGGCGGGCTGCATGATGATTAAAGAATTAGTCACTATAAAAGGAACCCGTGGCGGCCTGGTCATCCTTCTTGATCCGGCCAGCAATCTTGAAGAGTTGAAAGATGATCTAGAGAAAAAATTTATCTCCTCAAAAGGCTTCTTCAAGGGAGCCAGGTTTACCTTTCACTATCCGAGCAGTTCCCCGGACAACCCACAGTATTCCGAACTGGAAGACATCTGCCTGCAGTACGGGCTTGTGCCGAATAAAGAAATACATTTGCCCGTTTTTCCGTCTGCCTCCGTTGCCGAAGAAATAACAGACGATACCGATGAACCGGCCCGGTTAATCTTTGCCACCATCCGCTCCGGCCAGGAAATAGAAGCAATAAATAACCTGATCATTGTCGGTGATGTAAATCCCGGCGCACGTTTATACTCCGGCGGCAGTATCGTTATCTTTGGAAGGTGCCTCGGCAGCGTCAACGCCGGCCTGCCCGGTCGTGATAAATCGACCATAACGGCGTTTTTGCTTAATCCTGCCCACCTGAGCATAGCCGGAATCGGCGGCCTGCAAAGTGGAGGGAATTACAGGGGCCCTGCAACCGCCTCGCTTAGAAACAACCGGATTGTTTTTGAACCGGCGGCCAAATACTTTAACTTATAATTGATCAGCCGGTACTTTTACTCAACAGCCGGAATGCGCCCAGCAAACCGGCGATTGATTTTGCGTCCTGGATAGCGCCCCGCTCAATTTCTTCCGGGACCCTGCCCAAAGGAATCTTAACCAGCTCTATAGATTCATCCTCATCCAGGTCCTGGGAAGCAAACTCAAGTTCCCTGGCCAGGTAAACGCGCAGGTATTCGTCGCAAAAACCGGGCGATGAATAAAATCCAAACAGGTACTGCCAGGAGGAAGCCCTGGCCCCTGTTTCCTCGGCCAGTTCCCTTTTCGCGCCGGAAAGCGGGTCTTCGTCCTGTTCAACCATCCCGGCGGGAATTTCAAGAAGTTCTTTTCCGGCAGGGTAACGGTACTGCCTGACCAGCAGGACGTTTTCAGCGGAGTCTACGGCGACAACCGCCACCGCGCCGTCGTGTTCAACAACCTCCCGGACAGCGGAGCGGCCTTCGGAAAGCTCCACGCGATCTACTTTCAAATTGATTATTTTGCCCTTGTAAACCAAATCCGAGCTTAGTACTTTTTCACTTGACAGATCAAATCCCACCTTAACGGCTTATTCCAGCCTGAAAGCGCCTCTTCTTTCACGGTTGGCAATCAGGCAGGCGACAGCCAAAACACCGTTGATAATGATAAAGGCCAGGCAAATTCCGGCGGCAAAGCCGGTAAGATGAGCAAGCAGGTAAAAAGCGGCCAGCATAAAAAACGCTGCCAGATACCTGAGGCCCTTTTTCCGGGCAAGGACAATTTCCTTAATCCCCGGCTCCGGCCCATTTAAAACACTTTCCTGCTTTTTACCCTTTACGCCGCTTTCGGGAGCCTCTTCCCCGGCTGACAGTCTTTCTGCCCGGATAGCCAGTTCGACAAGCTTCTCCTTGGGCAGCAGCGCCACCGGGTAATTCCCGCCGAGCATCTTGATCAGCCATCTTACACGGGGGTGGAGTTCCCCTGCGGCGGCAATAAACGCCTTTTCATACCGTCCCTTTTCCAAATCTTCGCCAAGCTGCTGAATAATTTCAGCGCAGTAGCCGGGATCGGCCGCAACGCCCGGCAAAGAAGGCGGCAGGCACTGAATTCCGACTCTGGCGCCCCTGTACACGGACAGAATCGGCACAGAATCTTTCGGGGCTACCCGGACATCCTCAAACTGGCCGGACCTTTCCAGAAGCAGCCCCACAAACATAATCAGGTCATCGCGCGTTTTCAGGCTGTCAATCTCGCTGCGGTACTTCTCCCCGGCAAGCCACATCCTGTTATGCAGCCGGCGCTTGCTTTTTCGCCATTTTTGATAACGGACGCCTGCCAGACACATAGCCGACGCCGCCAGCAAAGAGCAGCAAAGAGCCGTATACACCGGCAGGAAAATTAATAAAACCGACAGGACAAACAGCCAGAAAAGCAAGATTCCCACAAAAAAGTCAAGCGTGCTGGCAACCGGATTGCGGCTGTCCTGGCGCGGCTTGATGTGATAAAGACGGGGGAGTTTTTTCAACTTGACATCCTCCAAAGGCCTTTTTTACCGGATAGTATGCCCTTTTCGGATATTCCCCTAACCGCACCCTGGCAGTTAAGCAACTCTGGACAGCTTACTTTTCCGCCTCCTGCGCAGCCTTTGCTTTTTTGATTACTTCCTCGGCAAGCCTGAGCGGGACTTCTTCATAGCTGCTGAAGGCAGAAGAAAAAGAACCGCGCCCCTGGGTCATTGACTTTAAATCGATTGCGTAGCGTAACATCTCGGACATCGGCACAAGAGCCTTTACTTTGGTCCTTTTGTTTTCTGAGGGCTCCATGCCAAGGATGCGGCCCCGTTTTGTATTGAAATCACCGATTATATCACCCATATAGCTTTCCGGCACTATTACTTCAACTTCCAATATCGGTTCGAGTAAAGCCGGTTTCGCCTGGGCGGCGCCTTTCTTAAAAGCCATCGAACCGGCAATCTTGAAGGCCATTTCCGAAGAATCAACCGGGTGGTAGGAACCGTCGTAGAGGACTGCTTTTACCCCGGTCACCGGGTAACCGGCCAGGATTCCATCCTCCATTGCCTCGCGTACTCCTTTTTCCACAGCCGGCACATACTGTTTGGGAACGGACCCGCCGAAAAGTTCCTCGTCAAAAACAAAGGGTTCATTCAACAGCGGCTCCAGGCGCAGCCAAACGTGTCCGAACTGGCCATGGCCGCCCGTTTGCTTTTTATGTTTTCCTTCAATCTTGACTTCGTTACGGATAGTCTCCCGGTAAGGTATTTTAGGAGAACTCATTACCACATCGACGCCGTATTTGCGCTTGAGCCTTTCCATTAGAATATCCAGGTGCATCTCGCCCATTCCGGTCAGCAGGCTCTCCTTCGTTTCCACGTTCTTCTCCACCCTGACGGTCGGGTCCTCTTCCAGCAGCCTGGCCATCGCGCTGCTCAGTTTGTCTTCGTCTCCCTTGCTCTTCGGGCTGATAGCCACGCTCAGTGTGGGAACAGGGAAGCCTATCCCCTCCAGTTCGACCGGTTTATCCTTATCGCACAGGGTGTCTCCTGTTCCGGTTTCCTGAAGCTTGACCAGCACGGCGATGTCTCCTGAAGGAACCTCCGTTGTAGGAACCGAATTTTTACCTCTTATATATAGCACCTGTCCAACTTTTTCCGTTTTTTCTCTGGTGCTGTTGAACTGTACGCTGTCGCTTTTAAGGGCGCCCGTATAGACGCGGATGAAGTTCATTCTGCCTACATAGGGGTCGGCAAGCGTTTTAAAGACCAGCCCCGAGAACGGCTCGCCGCTTTTGTCTTCAGGCGGCGGGCAGTATTTGACCAGAAAATCCATCAGGTTGATTACAGCGCTGTTCTTAGTCGCCGAACCGCAGAGCACGGGCGCTACCTTGTTGGTGGCAACGCCTTTTTTAAGCCCCTCCTTCAGTTCTTCCGGAGTCAGTTCCTCGCCTTCCAGGTACTTCATCATCAGCTCGTCATCAGCTTCAACAACGGCCTCGATAAGCTTTTCGCGGTACTCGCCGATCGTATCGGCCATCCCGCCCGGTACGGCTATTTCCACGGCCTTGCCGTCATTCCCGTAAGAGAACGCCTTCTGCTCGATCATATCAACTATCCCGCTGAAATCGGCGGCCTGGCCGATAGGCAGCGTCACAGGCGCAAAATGGATATTAAACTTTTCTTTTAAATCATCAAGGACTTTAAAGAAATGGGCGTTTTCACGCTCCATCTTATTTATAAAAACAAGTCTGGGCAGCTCCCGCTTATCGGCGTGCTCCCAGATGATTTCCGTCTGAACTTCCACCCCGTCGACCGCAGACACTACAAAAAGGGCACAGTCCACAACCCTTAACACGGCCAGCACTTCTCCTATAAAATCGGAAAAACCGGGAGAATCCAGAGCATTAATCTTGCAGCCTTCCCACTCGCAGGGAACAAGGCTCGTGTGAATTGTTATCTTGCGGTTTATCTCCTCCGGATGGTAATCTGCTGTGGTGGCGCCATCGTCCACCCGCCCAAGCCTGTTTACCGCTCCGCTGTTAAACAGCATTGCCTCCACGAGCGATGTTTTTCCGGCGCCGCCATGGGCGACGACCCCCAGATTGCGAATTTGACTGCTCTTGTAGTTCTTCAAATTTTACTACCTCCCGTAATAATTGTTTTAAAATTCTCTAAGAAGCCGTTGCTGTTCAGGTTGTCGATGCCTGGATAATCGGTCAGGTCAAGGCGCAGCGGGGTTATGGAAATATAATTGTTTTTAACCGCGCTGACATCCGTGCCCTCTTGATTATCTTCCATTTCAAGCAGATCCCCTCCCATCCAGTAATAAACCCTTCCCCGGGGATCTGTCCTTTTATCAAAGATATTGATGTACCTCCGGTTTCCAAGGCGGGTTATCTTTACACCGTTGTGCCGGTCGCCGGGGGGCACATTTACATTCAGCAGGAAATTCTGCGAAAAGGCGCCCTTTTCAAGTACTGTAACCAGTTTACGCGCAAACTCCGCGGCCGTGGAAAAATCACGGTCAGGGAAACTGGTCAGGGAAACGGCAACCGACGGAAAACCGCTGATTAAACCCTCGACAGCCGCCGAGACTGTTCCCGAATAGAGCACATCCGTGCCCAGATTGGACCCCTGGTTGATTCCCGAAAGAACTATCTCCGGCGGATTGGGAAGGAGGTCTTCAACAGCCAGCTTAACGCAGTCGGACGGCGTGCCGTCAACCGACCAGCTGGCTGCAACCCCGAAATCGGATGATAAGGCAACCTTCCTGACGCGCAGGGGCCGGTGCACCGTAATGCTGTGGCCCGTGGCGCTTCTTTCCCGGTCAGGCGCCACAACGTATATCTCGCCGAGGTCTTTTAAGCCCCTGACAAGGGCGCTCAATCCCCTGGCGTATATTCCATCATCATTAACCACTAGAATTCTCATCTCAACCTCCGCAGTCCTTCTCAGTCATTTTTCTTGATCAGGGCCATTGCCTCGGCCCTGGTTGCCACACTTTTCTGGAAAACGCCGCGTACCGCCGAAGTCACCGTCTTGGAGCCCGGCTTCCTGACCCCGCGCAGTGTCATGCACATGTGCTCGGCCTCAATAACAACCAGCACCCCGTACGGATCGAGTTCCGACATGACGGCGTCGGCAATTTGCGTGGTCAGCCTCTCCTGCAGCTGAGGCCTTCTTGAATATCCCTCCACCACCCTGGCAAGTTTGGAAAGGCCGGTGACCCTCCACTGCCGGGGAATATAGGCGACGTGGGCAACCCCGAAAAAAGGCAGCAGGTGATGCTCGCATACGGAGTACATCGGTATGTCCTTGACCAGAACCATTTCCTCGTGGTCTTCCAGAAATATTTTCTCAAGGTGCTTCCTGGGTTCCTCGTTCAGCCCGGAAAATATTTCTTCATACATTTTGGCTATTCTCTCGGGAGTCCCTATTAAACCCGGCCTGTTCGGGTCTTCGCCGACAGCCTCAAGAATCATCCGGACCGCTTCCTGAATCTTTTTTAAATCCACTCTCCAGACCCTTTCATTTTCTTTATGTCTATCTCTATCATAACATATACATTATTTTATGAACCTGTGGAATTACCCTGACATCCGAAAGATGCTCAAGCGCCAGCTCCTGAAGGAAAAGAAGCCGGCCCGGGCCGGGCTTGACAAACCGACCGCCCGTAACAGGCTGGATAATCAGGGGCAGGTCGGCTATCCCCGAAACCAGCCGGACAGCCCGAATAAATTCTTCATCGCTGGTTTTTCCGCTCACAACTACCTTTATAAAAACTTCTTTTTGAACAGCCGCGGCTAAGAACCTTCTATGATCATCCCACAGGGGAAACAGGTTTGAAATACCCGGCAGTTTGATATCCATGGCAATAAAGTCAACCATGTCGATTATGCTTTCCAGCTGCTTGGTAAGCGTGCCGTTTGTTTCCAGGTACACTTTCAGGCGCGAACTTTTTATTAGAGTGAGGATCACCTTTAAAAATTCACTTTGCAGAAGAGGTTCTCCTCCGGTTAAGACGACTGAATGGTGAATTGGCGGTTTTAATCTCTTGACCGCTAAAACTACCTGGCCAGCTTTCACAGGATTTTTGTAGTAGATAATATCTTTGCGGTCGAGAGAGTTATGAACCCGGCAGTGAGTCGGCCGCATTTCACCGGGGGTGTCGCAGTAAGCGCACTCCAGGTTGCACCCGGCAAAACGCAGAAATATCTGCCTGCAACCTACCAGGGGTCCCTCCCCCTGGACAGACGAGAATATTTCTATCATAGAAGCTTCCAACTTACCTGCCACCCCTTACCTTGCAGCGCGCTAAAAAGATGCTCTCGATTTCGCCGGCGTAGGACCGGCATATTTCTTCAGCAAGCGGGAGAATCTGATTTTCCGCCAAACCCGCCTCCAGCAGGCAGGAGGCTTTTACAGGAATGTTCTCCCTGCTTACGTTCAGCCCCGCGTGGATCATCGTCGAAACAGGTGTAACTGTGGCAATCGAAATGGATAACTTGCCGTCATCTATGTAAAGGTCATCTCCCAGGCGCAAGGTCCTGATACCATGGAATTCAAGGATTTCCTTGATAATATTGATCAGCAGTCTCTGCCTTAAGACACCTTTTTCAAGATCATGGTCAAAATGTTCAACAATAAAGTGAAGCATATCGGGGCTGTATATTGCAGACTTGCTTAATACATCCTCCAGATCAATCATATCTTCAAAGTCAATATCGCAGGGGCCGCGAAAACCGATTATGCTGTCGCCCTTAACGCCCCATGTCCGGTATGCCCAAAGAGAGGAAAGCTGCTTCCCGTCATACGGAACTGTTTCCGGCACAACCAGGCTCTGCAGAAAAACCATCAATCCCCGCCTCCTTCATCGCCCTGTAAAAACGCCGGCAGCTTTCGCAGGTTCCGCACATTGCGCTGCCCCCGTGGTAACAGCTCCAGATCAGCCGCCAGGGCACATTGAGTTTTTTCCCCAGTTGGACAATTTCCACCTTGTCCAAACGCTGCGTGTAGCTTACCACCTTGACCTGTTTCCTGGCTGAAAAAGCAAGCGCTTTATTGGCAGCTTCGACGAAAGCCGGGCTGTTATCGGGGAAAGTCCGGGCTTCTTCCCGGTTAAACCCAGTCACAATCAGTCCGCAGTCCAGCGCCTCGGCAAAAGAAGCCGCTATGTTAATGAACACTCCGTTGCGGTTCGGTACCCATACCGCCGCCGCGCTTTCAAGAGCGGCCTGCAGGTCGTCAAGTGAGTCTGCTGAAGGATTGGGCACCTCCTTCGAAGTATTGACTAAAGCCGAAAAAGTAATCTTTCTTAGAAACGGAAGATCAACAACCATATGATTGAGATCATAATATTCCGCAATAGCTGACGCCGAATTGATTTCCCTGGCTGCTGAACGCTGGCCGTAATCCATGGTCAGACAAAGCTCCACTTCGCTTTCACGCAGGGCATGAGCCAAAGAAACGGTGGAATCAAGGCCTCCGGAAAGGAGGACAACGCTTCTCATCTAGCTTCCCTCGCTGTAGAAGGCGCATGTGTCGGAAGATTCCCAGACCCGGACACCGGATAGTTTTAAACCGGTTTTAAAAAGATCTCTTAAACAGTTAAAGATATATCTGGCTAAATTCTCAGCAGTGGGGTTAGTTTCCTTCCCCGGCCGGCTGAAAAATTCCAGCTCGTTTAAATACTGGTGATCGAGGCCGTCAATTACTTCCCCGACAAGTCTTTTTACTTCTTTAAAGTCGATCAGCATTCCGTTTTCATCCAGTTCAGCCCCGGAAACGGAAACTTCCACTACCCAGGAATGGCCGTGCAGACGGGAACACCTGTCAGGATAGTCCAACAGCCTGTGCGCAGCGGCAAACTGCTTCTTAACTGTAACTTCGTACATCAAAGACCTCTCCTAAAATATCCATCCGCTTATAAACACCATACCTATTTAAAATATCATGATGCCCATAAGCGATCAATAGATACATTGTCTAATTAAGGAACAAAAAAAATAAAATAGTGGGAAAGGTGAAAAAATCCTACTCCCACTACTTGTGTTTCTAGAATACTTGTACACCCTGTTGGTCTGGATGTCTTTTAAAGCACCTTTTATAACAGCTATACCTGGACTACTTCCTTCACTTCCGGAACAAGCTGCTTGAGCGACCGCTCAATTCCCATTTTAAGGGTATAAGTGGCGCCCGCTCAGCCGCCGCAGGCGCCTTTTAAGGCGACCTTGACTACGCCGTCGTCAGTAACTTCAACAAGCTCGACATCTCCGCCATCCATCTGCAGCATCGGGCGTATTTTTTCGATGACTTCACTTACTTTTTCGTACATGTTAAGCACCTGCCTCTTGTTTTAAAATTTAACCCTGGCTGTTATGTGTTATTTGTTATTTTAAACTCAATCATGCCTAACATGCAATAAGAAATATATAATTTATTTATTATTAAAGAGAAAATAATAAAATATTTTTGTAGCTTAAAGGCTGCCCGCAAAAAATTCCCCGATTTTGGCGGCCATGTCCCTTTCCTGGCCGGACCAGAAATGATCAATGTCAGGATAAAGCACAATTTCCTTCGGTTCCGGCAATTTTTCCACCTGCTGCTGAAGGCTTTTCGCGTTTATAAAACCGTCCCGGACACCGCAGAGGAATATTTTCGGCTTTGTGTATCCGTCAAGCAGGTCCGCAGGTTTGATAAAGGGAGATATTCCCGCAATCGCCCTTATTTTTTGTTCTTTTGCCGCCACCTTTAAAGCCACCATGCTGCCGAACGAATAACCGCAGATTCCAATCCGTTCGGGATCAATCTCTTTTTTGCCTAACACAAACGAAACCGCCGCCATGGCGTCATCGCATTCACCGACTCCATTATCAAATTGCCCCTCACTGTCCCCCACCCCCCGGAAGTTAAACTTGAAGGAAGCCAAACCCTTCCCGGCCAGCGCCATACAAACGGCGGAAACAACATTGTTCCGCATGTCGCCTCCCATCTGGGGATGAGGGTGGCAGACAACGACAACGCCGAAAGGCCCTTCCCCTTCGGGAAGCCTTAAAACCCCTTCTAAAGTAAGTTCACCGCATTGAAACTCTACTCTCTCCTGCCGCATTATTTTCCCTCCTGTGAAATGTTAAATAAACCTGTGGTTATTATGCTGCGACCTTATAACAACTTATAGCAAAGAAAGAAACACAATAAAGAATAAACTCATTAATAGCTTAATATGCTTGCAATGAGTTTATAATGCCTCATAATCTTTTTCATATATATCTCCTAGGCTTATTACAAGCAAACAATTATCTTGGTAATTATAGTTTCCATCTTGATATTTTAAATATATGTTCTCAAATTCTGTGTCTGTTATTGGCATGAAATTATAACGATATCCATTGTAAATGAAACTCATTGTTATCTGTTGCCTTTCAGGCCAACGCTTTACATGTATACAAACATCTTCTGGTGAAATTAAAGTTAATGAATACTTTTCTTCATCATTTAAAGTCTTAATAAACTCACTATCTATATACTTATCGCTATTAAAGAAAACGAATTGTTTATTTTCAGCACAATGAATATTTAACAGCTCTTGAATATTGGTTCTCCCTATTTTTTGCCAACTAACTGAATTATCAAGTATATAATTTTCAGGCTGATAGTAATTAGGCTTAATTCCTTTGCATTTTATTCTTACTATATCCATAATTTGCGGCTTATTTCCATTCTCATATATCATATCTTCAGATCTAATGGCATGCTGTATTCTATCATCTTCGGATATTATCCTAATCCAGTTACCCCTTTCCTTTTCAACTCCTGCAATGCAATAATTACCACTCTTTTTCGAAGTCGTAAGCAGAATAATATCCTTATACATTTATTAACCCCCTATTTGTTAAGCAAATTATAAATGTATTATTTCAATAAAAACGTTAATTGCATGGTGGATATAAATCTGTTATAATAGAGATATTCTGAATAGAGATATTCTGTTTGAAAAAGTTGATAAATTGGTGATTTTGGCATTTCAAAATCCAAAACTTCTTCGTTATAGAGACCAATTTGGCGTTAATCAAGGGATTGACGATTGAAATATCTCCACTATGTAATTAGTGTTTTTTTCAATATTTAGGTCTGGATAAATTTGCTTTATATGTTCTGCTGTTAATCTCCTATGGCATTTATCTGCAGTTGCTTCGCTACAAAGAAGACAGACACCATCCAAATTTTTATTATACTTAGCATCTAAATCATTCTTAATATTCCTTTTATTCAATAAATCATTAAAAAGAATCTCATATCGTTTCCAGTCTATTTTCTTTTTTTTATAGTTATCAAGAATATTTTTATCTGGGGCCAAACTAGTATCATGTGTGTATTTTATATTGCAGAACTCATTTAAAAAAAATTTAAGATCCTCACCTTTCGAGAAGCCTGCTAATTGTGAAGTATTATTTAACCTAATATCAATAATCTGTTTCACTTTATTTTTTTTTAATAATGTAAAAAATTCTCTTGCACTTTTTTTAGTGAATCCTATTGTATATAACCTCATTTACTAAGGTCTCCTTCTTTTCTACTATTCTATATCCTATATCTTTATTTCTTAATTTATAGGATTCATTTATCAATTCCAGATCATTCCTTCCTGGATCATCAAACAATGTTTGTTGATATCCATTAGGAAAATACATATCCAGCAATCTTTTTTCAATATGTTCTTGATTCTGTATTTTACCGTCCTCTAGTATATTATTAACTTTGTAATTTTGTTTATGAAATTCTCGCGCAACTAATATATTCCTATGGCAATCTATAGGGTCTCTCTCTTTGCACATCAACGCAATATTAAAACCTTTTTCAATTCCTGTTTTAACTCTGTCCATGCCTGATATAAACAAGCTGCTTCGACTTACTTTTTCAAAATCTAAATATCCTTCGTCAGAATATAGCTCTTTATCCTTCCGTCTCGCTCCAAATTCATTACCCATAAATATATAGTATATTTTGTTAATATTTGAAAAGATTTTAATCTCGCTCATATTAAACTGTGGCGTATATTTTGAGTAGGGTATACTCCTAACATCAACTAAACAGCTAATACTGTGGCTATTTAGCAATTTTAAGAAATAATCAATATTATGTGTTGAATGACCAATTGTATATATCTGATTCATAATTATTTTCCTTTATTTTTATATAATAGTAATACCAAAAATCCATATACACTATTAAATTAAATTTATCGAAGCACTACACCAGAATTCCTTAACTCTCAAAAAATAATATACCATAATTATACATTACATGCAATTGTTATACTCCTTTAAGATAAAAACTCCCCTACGATAGTGCGACAAGTAGTTATCTCTGTGTTTAAAAAAGCATTTTAGCCCGGTATAATCCAATACATAATTATCGCGAGTAAGTTGATGGGCTTTTCATGTTCCCATTGATCACGAAAACGAACGCCTTAGATGGAAATTGTTTTGTTCCGTCGTTTCCACCATGTGTCTCAACATCTGTAAGATTAATATCATTCCGAATATCGCTAGGTGGCTTATCCTTGCTAGTCAAGTCGAGTACGAGAAGTATGCTGACTTGCCTTGCTTCTACACCGGCATATTGAACGGACTGGGATGTGTACTTTTTAGAGATGTGCACGCGATCTCCATTTTCCTTTTCGACTTTCAGCTCGACAATTACACCTCGATACCTTATGTCTGTAATACCTCCCGCTTGACTTAGGTGCTCTTGTACATCCTGCCCGAGCACGAATCGAAGATCACGAAGTACCTTTTCCTGAAACTCTGATTCTGGTACGTCATTACGCTCTTTAAAAATTGCTTCTTGAGCATATGTGGCAAGCAGACGAGTAAGAGCTTGAAGCATTTCCAATAAGTCAGTTAGTTCGTCACCAACCCCAGGACAATTTTTAAGAAGCGCTGTGACAAGTTCCACAATATGTCGATCCATCCTCCGGTTACCCGTCATCAGAGGATGTCCGTCTTCACTGGTGACTCTCAGGCGAAGTTCATTATGCCCAATTACCGGAATCTCTTTGAAGTGTCCATCAGAAGTCTCAAATGCGCCACGAATTGTAAATACGAGATCATCCAACAAGCTGCTTTGTCCTGAGGTGAATATTATTTGTCCCGTCAATTCTCCGTGATATCCGCCATTTTCATCCTTAATACAACCTGATGGGTCAAGCGTGAATTCGGAAACTGAGAAAGTGCCCGACGGACACGTTGTGAGTAAATCAAGCCGAAGGCGTACAGCATCATCAGGCCATACAACACCGCGAATACGAAATACCAAAGGATATAAAATATTAGTCCTCAAGAGTTGCGGGCTTGCGAATGGCGCATTGTCAAGAAAGACGATGACCCGCAACAGCGGATTCGGCTCGGAATCAGTTTCTTCAGCCGCATTTTCAGACGGTATATTCATTTCTCTTAAATGCCAATAAAGTGTTGGCAGTGGGATCATTAACAAAAACGTGCGCAACCGTTCAGAATCATATTGCCCTGTTTGTAATAATAAACGCCGGATTAAACCCGTACTATCGGGCAGTTTTAAAGCTTCCGAAGACAATATGCGGCGCAGTTCCATAACTAAGACATCGCATTTTGCGCGTTCCGCGATTATGTCTCCCTCACCACCCTGAGCAATCGCCAAGCAAACAACCTGACTGGCCAAGACACGAAGTCCGGCAACAACAACACGCCATTCCGCTGGCACATTTGTATCAGGTGTATTTTTGAGGATTTCTAAAATCCGGTTGATTAAAGAGGTAACCTCTTTAATCAATCCTCCCGGCCACCAGGCGCCGAAGACAAGACGGCACGTATATCATGAATGAGAGTAACCGAATTGAGGGCATGTTCAAGATGCAATTCTGATTCCCGCATCAGGCATCCCCCTGTCCCTTTGTGAAATATGTTTCAGCCGTTTCTATTTCACCTGCTTGTAACGCCGCGTTACCAGCAGCAATCATTTCTATATTTAGTAGTCTTTCGCGGAACGGCTCGTATCTAGGTTCTTTAGGCAGAGCGTTTTCCGCTGTTTCCAATACACTGCGCTCATATCGAAATGCCCGTGCAAGCGCAGAAGGCCGATGGCCAAGGTGCGAATGGAGGCAAAAATGATATACAGCGCTTGATTGTTTTAGTATTATACGGTAACCTTATATCGGACATTAGTTTTTTA